>JAUVTH010000291.1 GCA_030601615.1 Gemmatimonadota bacterium | reverse complement strand
GCTTGATGATGACGTGGAGCCCCAGCTCCTCCAGCAGGTAGCGCGCGATCGACTCGATCTGGTCGGCCGGGCACCCGTGGAAGGTCGAGAGCGTCACGCAGTCCGAGATCGGCTCGGGGGGCTGGAGGTCGGCGTACGCGGAGAGGTCGTCCGTCAGCTCGCTCCGCAGCTCTTCGTACAGCGAAGCCGGATTCAGGAACCCCTGGATGAAGCGCGTGACCTTGTCACTCCGGATTCCGTCGAGGTCATAGCCGACGCTGATGTCGAACACCGTGTCCAGGCCGCTGTCGGTGGGGAACCGGCCGAACGCGCGGGTCGCCTTGAGGATCTCGATCAGGAAGGCGGCCTTGGCGTACTCGCGGAGGGATTCCTCGACTCGCAGCTCCTGCGACCATTCCACGTTGAAGCCGATGCTCGGCGCGTGGATGCAGGGGCGCGGAATCTCGAGACGGTCGTTCACCTGCACGGTCTTCAGCTCGATGATCCGACCTCCCGCCAGCCAGGCGAGAACGATGTTCTGGGCGAGCTGCGTATGCGGGCCGGCTGCCGGCCCGACGGGGGTCGAAGCGCGCCGGGAGAAGTGGACGGCCGATAGATCGAGCGCCGGGTCCGGCACCCACCATTTCCGCTCCGGCAGATCGAACACGGCACTGGAAACCTCGGCCTCGCGGCACATGCGGCGGGCCAGGTCCGCGAACGGGATGGGGTAAAGATGGGCCATTAGCGCCTCACGGAACCACGGCGCGCCAGTCGGCGCAACGACCTGGTGCTCACGCCGGGACCTCGCGCCGCGACTTCGGCACCGAAGGTCGGGCAGCCGGCGCATCCGTCATCGGGAGTCGGAACCGCCGCGTGCCGTCAAATGCGTGCAGCGCTCCGGCCACCGCTCCGGCCGTCGGAACGAGGCCGATCTCCCCGACGCCCTTGGATCCGTAGCCGCCGACCTCGTCCGGCACCTCGACGAGGATTACTTCGATCTCGGGCGTGTCCTTCGCCTTGAGGATGCCCAGGTCCTGGAGGAGCAATGAATCGGGCACGCCGTCCGTGCACGGGAAGTCCTCGGAAAGAGCGTAGCCGAGCCCCATGTGCACACCGCCCTCGATCTGCCCTGCGCACAGGATGGGATTGATGGCACGCCCGACGTCGTGTGCCGCGACCACTCTCTCGAGCCGGCCGTCGTTGTTCAGGATGACTACCTGCGTGGCGTAACTGAACGTCATGTGCGTGATCGGGTCCGGCACGTCAGCGCCTGGCTTCGTGGTGAAATCGCAGATGTACTCGCCGTGGTATTCGCGTCCCGCCAGCTCCTGCAGAGACCCGCCGCCATTCGGCAGATCTGCGGCGAGCTTCTCGGAGGCGATCCGTCCGGCGGCCGTGAGGAGAGCCGTGGCGCGCGACGCCGTGGTCATCCCGCACACGACACGCGGGTCACTGGCCGTACGCACCTCCATGAGGTCTATCGGCAAACCGGTCTCGTGGTGAACGACCTGGCGCAGGATGGTGAACAGGCCCTGGCCCATCTCTGTGTAGCCGGTCAGGATCTCGAGGCGGCCGTCGTCGAGTACGCGCAGAAGCACCCGGCCCGAGTCGTCCATCCCGTTTCCGATCCCGGTGTTCTTGATCCCGCACCCGATTCCCGCGTATCGGGCCTGTTTGTACACGTCACGCACCGCCTCCAGCGTCTGGCGGATCCCGCAGCTCTCCATCATCACCTGTCCGGTGGCGAATCGGTCGCCCGGCGCGAGGATGTTTCGCTCGCGGATGTCGTATCCGTCGATCCCGACTTTCTCGGCCAACAGATCCATCACCCCTTCGATGGCGAACGAGGCCTGATTCGCCCCGAACCCGCGCATCGCCCCGCACGGCGGGTTGTTCGTGTACACCGTCTTCGCCTCGATGTCGACTGCCGGAACGCGGTAGGGTCCGCACGAATGCCCGGCCGCACGTTCGAGCACCTTCATTCCCACTGAGGCGTAAGCGCCGGTGTCGCCCATGATCCGCGCACGCACGGCCGTCAGGCGTCCCTCGGCATCGGCGCCGGCCGTGTAGTGCAGGGTGATGGGATGCCGCTTGGGATGCAGCCGCAAGGATTGCTCGCGCGTGAGAATCGTCCGAACGGGCCGCCCGGTGAGTACGGCGGCGAGGGCCGTCTGCGCCTGGATGGAGAGGTCTTCCTTGCCGCCGAACGCGCCGCCGTTGCTCACGAGCTCGACTTCGACGGCGGGAGGGCCGAGGCCGAGCACGGACGCGATCTGCGCCTGGTCGTCGTGCACGCCCTGTCCCTGGGTGTAGACCTTGAGCGTGGCGCCTTCGCTCGGTCCGAAGGTGCCGCCCGTGCCGACCGGTACCGCGAGGCAGGCCTCGGGCTCGAGGAACGCGTGTTCGATCCGCTGCGTGACGAACGACTGCTCGACGACGTGCGTGGAGGCGGCGAGCGCGGCGTCCACGTCGCCACGCGAGTACGCGCAGACTTCCAGGAGGTTGCCCCCGTCGTGCACCGCGGGCGCCTCCGGGTCGAGCGCCCGAACCGGGTCGGTCACCGGCTCGAGAACGTCGTACCGTATCGCCGCTTCCAGCGCCTCTGCGGCGCGCCGGGCGTGAAACCGGATGTCCGCCAGCACGAGGGCGACGACATCTCCCACGCACCGGGTGATCTCGCCCTCGGCTACGAACACCGGCCAGTCGTTGCGGATCAGGCCGACGAAGCGCTCGCCGATCACATCCTCCGCCGTCAGGA
>JAUVTH010000087.1 GCA_030601615.1 Gemmatimonadota bacterium | reverse complement strand
AAGGTGGACAGGCTCGGCTCCACTTCCACGTTGCGGCCGAGCCGGAGGCTGTGGCAGCCGTGGACCTGGTGGAGCTCCGGACCCACGTCCGCGGCGCCATCCGAAGCTGGGAAGAGAAGGTTCGGGAGGCGCTCGAGGTGGAGATCGGGCGCGCCAGGGGCCTGGCCCTGATTCGGCGTTACGGCTCCGCATTCTCTCCGCAGTACATGGCCACGACTGCGGTCGCGACCGCGGTCCGCGACATCCTGATCCTCGAGCAGGTTCGCTCGGAAGGACGCAGCCGCGTCACGCTCGTGGATCTCGACCCGCCGGTAGAAAACCGATACTGGCTGACGGCCTTCGATCGCGGGGAGAGTCACGACCTGAGCGACGTCATGCCGGTGCTGGAGAACTTCGGATTCCGGGTGGTCAGGGCAGAGGCGCATGCGTTGACCCTCGAAGATGACCCGTCGCCGTTCGCGATTCACGGCTTTCTGGTCGACGTGCCCGCCGAGTGGCAAGTCGATCGCGCTTCAGTGGAGCCCAGGGTGGAAGAAGCCCTGCGGGCCGCGCAGGCAGGGTGGGCAGAGAACCTGCACATCAATCGACTGATCCTGGCCGCCGGCCTCACGTGGAGGCAGGTGGCTTTGCTCAAAGCGTACGGGGCCTATGCCTTCCGCATCGGCGCCGTCACGAGCCGCATGGGACTTCGCCGCCCCGTCATCGCGTATCCACGAGCGGCCCGCCTGCTGTGGGAGATCTTCGCGACCCAGTTCGATCCGACACTGGAAGGCGACCGGGACCTGGCCGTCATCGCCCTGCGCGACGCGTTTCACGACACCCTGAAGACCGTGGAGGGAATCGAGGACGACCGTACCCTCAGGCGACTCCTGAACCTGGTCGACTCCACGGTGCGAACCAACTACTTCCAGGCTCGGCTGCGAGAGCACCCGGAGGCAGCCGTCGCTCTCAAATTCGACTGCGCGCGGATCGAAGCGATGCCGGACCCGCGGCCGCGCCACGAGATCTGGGTGAGTAGCGCGCGAACGGAGGGGGCGCATCTCAGAATGGGCGACGTGGCGCGCGGCGGGCTCAGATGGAGCGATCGGCTCGAGGACTTCCGCGTCGAGGTGCTGGGTCTCGTGAAGACCCAGCACGTCAAGAACGCCGTGATCGTTCCCGAGGGCGCGAAGGGGGCCTTCGTCGTGAGTCGTCCACCCGCCGAGCGGTCCCTCATGCGGGAAGCGGGGATCACCAGTTACCTCGATTTCGTGGGCGGGTTGCTCGACCTCACGGACAACGTCGTAGAAGGACAGGTCGTTCATCCTCCCGACACCGTGATCCGGGATGGCGAGGATCCGTATCTGGTCGTCGCCGCCGACAAGGGAACTGCGACGCTCTCGGACACGGCTAACGGTCTCGCTGCGGAGTATGGATTCTGGCTCGACGATGCCTTCGCTTCCGGTGGCTCCAAGGGCTACGACCACAAGGCGATGGGAATCACGGCACGCGGCGCCTGGGAATGCGTGAAGAGGCACTTCCGCGAGATGGGAAAGGACATCCAGGAAGAGGATTTTACAGCCGTCGGAATTGGCGACATGAGCGGAGATGTGTTCGGGAACGGGATGCTGCTCAGTCGGCACGCGCGCCTGCTCGCGGCGTTTGACCACCGGCACATTTTCATCGATCCCGACCCGGATCCCGAAGTCAGCTGGAGAGAGCGCAAGCGGCTGTTCGACCTGTCCGGGTCCGCGTGGACGGACTATGACGCGGCGCTCATCAGTGACGGGGGCGGAGTCTGGGGCCGCGGAGACAAGAGGATCGAGCTGTCGGACGGGGCCCGGGAAGTGCTCGGGATCGAGGACCAGGCCCTGAACGGCGAGGCTCTCGTGAAGGCGATCCTGGCTGCTCCCGTCGAGCTGTGGTGGAACGGCGGTATCGGAACGTACGTGCGCGGTTCCACGGAAACGGATGCCGAGGTCTCGGATCCGGGTAACGACCCGGTGCGTATCGAAGCGGCCGACCTGTTGGCCCGGGTCGTCGGCGAAGGCGGAAACCTGGGGCTGACCCAGCGGGGACGCATCGAGTACGCCGCGCGCGGGGGTCGGTTGAACACGGATGCGCTCGATAACTCGGCCGGGGTGGACACGTCGGATCACGAAGTGAACCTCAAGATCCTGCTGGGGCATACGGTGGCGGCAGGAGACATGTCATCGGCCGAGCGGGACGACCTGCTGGCCTCCGTGACCGATGATGTCGCACGAGCCGTTCTGCGGAACAGCTACACGCAGAGTCTTTCCGTCAGCCTGGACGAGCACCGGTCGAGACGTAACCCGGCGGTTTTCAGTGACGCCCTGCAGTCGCTGGAGCGGGATGGCTTCCTGGATCGGACGCTGGAATATCTTCCGACGAGCGAGGACCTGGCGGAGCGACTGGATAACAACCGGTCCCCGCTCACGCGTCCTGAGCTATCGGTTCTCCTTGCCTACGGGAAGATGCATCTCAAGCGCCGCCTGGCGGAATCCACGGTGCTGGAAGACCCGGCGTTGCTCGACCTGGTGCGCAGATACTTCCCGTCGGCCGTCCTGGAGCGGGCCGGCGAAGCGGCGCTGTCGGCACACCGGCTGCGAATCAACATCGCTGCCACGGAGCTCACGAACCGCCTGATCGATACCATGGGCGGCGCCGGTCTGCTGCAGCTTGTCCGTGAGACGCACCGCACGGCCGCCGAAGTGGCAAAGGCGTGGTATGTCGTGTACAGGGTCGCCGAGGCGGAGGACCTCATCGCGGGACTCCAGGCGCTCGACCATTCGGTCACGGCGGGAGTCCAGGCGCAGTGGTTGCTCGAGGTCAGCGAGTCGCTCGCCATATCCACTCGCTGGCTCCTCGCAAACGCAGATCTCGAGATGCCGATCGGTGACCTGATCACGCGGTATGGAGAGCCGGTTGCCGAGATCCGGGCAGTACTGGCGGACCTTCTGCCGGCGCCCAAGCGGAGCCAGGTCGGCGACCGTCTCGCGATCGGGATGGCGGACGGCATGGATCGGGATGTGGCGTGGAGCCTCGTATGCCTCGAGTTCCTGGACGGGATGCTTCCGGTCGCCAGCCTGTCGCGGAGGGCTGGAATCGATGCCCGATCTGTGGGCGAGGTCTACTTCGGACTCGCGTCGGACATCGACTTTCCGTGGTTGCAGGACCGTCTCGCGGATCTGCCGGGCGCGGACCTGTGGGAGCAGCAGGCAGCGAGACGACTTGCTCTCGAGCTGGAGGCGGCCCGGCGGACGATCGTGCAGCGTCTGATCGCCGGGGGAGAGTCCCCGGGTGACATGCCGGAGACGCTGACCGGTTTCCGCGATCATTGCACCGATGGCCTGACCCGGATTCGTGAGCTGATCGGTGAGCTGAAGTCGGCCGACAGCCCGAGCCTGGCCGCCCTCATGGTGGCGGTCCAGGCCATATCCGATCAGTGCAAAGGGTGGGCGACAGGCTCGTAGCCGGAGCAGGTACTCAGTACGTCGTCAGATACCGGTCGAGCTCCCACCGGGTGACCTGAGCGATGTACTCCGCCCACTCCTGCTTCTTGGCGTGCACGTAGTTGCCGAACAGGTGCTCGCCCAGGGTCTCGCGGATCAGGTCGTCCTTTTCCATCTCCACGATGGCCTCGCCGAGATTCGCCGGGAGGCTCTCCATCTGGTAGCGGGAGCGCTCCTCCTTGCTCAGTTCCCACACGTTCGTGTCGATCGGCGGGCCCGGATCGATCCGCTGCTCCAACCCGGCCAGACCCGCGGCAAGCTGCACTGCCAGGGCGAGATACGGATTGCAGGCCGGATCCGGCATCCGGAACTCGACTCGAGTACCGACGCCGCGGCGATCGGGCACTCTGATCATCGGCGACCGGTTGCGCTGTGACCAGGCGATATCCACCGGTGCTTCGTAGCCCGGCACGAGGCGCTTGTAGCTGTTCACGAGCGGATTCGTGATCGCCGCCAGGGCCTTCGCGTGTGCCTTGAGGCCTCCGATGTAGTGGCGCATGGCGTCCGAGATCTGATACTCGGCCTCGGCGTCGTAGAAAATGTTCTCACCGTCCTTGAACAGGGACTGGTGCGTGTGCATCCCCGATCCGTTCTGCCCGAAGATCGGCTTCGGCATGAACGTGGCGTGCAGGTTATGCGCGAGCGCTGCGTTGCGCACGATGAACCGGAATGTGGTCAGGTCGTCGGCGGTCCTGATGACGTCGGCGTATTTGAAGTCGATCTCGGGCTGGCCGGGCGCCACCTCGTGGTGCGCCGCCTCGACCTCGAAACCCATTGCCTCGAGATCGTTCACGATCATCCGGCGGGCCTTCTCTCCGAGGTCCACAGGGGTGAGGTCGAAGTAACCGGCGGAGTCGTGTGTCACGGTGGTCGCTCTGCCCGTCTCGTCCCGCTGGAACAGGAAAAACTCGGCCTCCACGCCCGCGTTCATCACGTAGCCGAGCTCGGCGGCCTTCGTGGCGATGCGCTTGAGACACAACCGGGGGTCACCTTCGAATGGTGAGCCATCCGCGTTGTGGACGTCGCAGATCAGGCGAGCGACGCGGGCCTCGGGGTTGCCCCAGGGGAATACCCGGAACGTATGGAGGTCCGGCTTGAGGAGCATGTCGCTCTCCTCGATACGGACGAAGCCCTTGATGGAAGAGCCGTCGAACAGGATCTCACCGTCGAGGGCCTTCCGGAACTGACTCGCCGGTACCTCGACGTTCTTCGTGTGTCCGAGAATGTCGGTGAACGTCAAGCGCAGAAACCGGACATTCAGCGCCCGGGCCAACTCGAGGATTCCCTCCGGATCCGGCGCGGGACCCAGCTGCCTGCCGTATGTCGCGAAGAGTGCGGCTTCCTCGTGCTGGGACGGCGCACCGAACATCTTGTCTGGTGTCATGCGTTCCTCCGTTCGAGTTCTCGTCTCGACTCAGACGATTCTTCCAGCCACCAGTCTGGAGAGTTTCCATCCATACGTCAAGGTATCAATAGATGCAATATCCATACCTGTCAAACATCGTTCATTTTTGCAACAAATACAGTGTTCTCTTATAGTTAATGACACGTATGCTGTAAACGCAGCTGGACACCTCATCCGCTGTTATCTTTTCGCGGCGCCGCAGCGCTTCCTCGCTCCTTGTCGATCAGGGTTCTTCAGCAGCCTGCTGAGCCCCGGGAGGGTTGCGCCACGAGTGGGAACGGTGCTTCGTTCAAGCTGATTCGCAGACCGCCGAGCTCATTCCGGGACGGAGACACGCTGCTGATGACACAGGGTGGGCCACAACCGGGAGCCTACATCCTGCCGTTCGACCTGGATCTCCTCGAGCGAGCTCCAGGTTACGGCCTGATTGCTGACCGTATCGACCGAGCAGCCGCCCTCGCCCGAGCGCTCGCTGCCAGTCCGGCCTGGAGGTCGATTCCCGACGCGGTGATCGTGGCTCGGACCGAGCCGCCCGAGCGCCTGGTCGCACTCGGGCGATTCACGGTCGAGGATGCGAGGCGACTCGAGAGTCTGGCCGGCTTGCTGCCCGATGCGCTGCTGAGGCTCAGGTACGTCTGCTACGCGGACGCCGAGCAGATCGTGGGAGAACTGGCCGATCAGTTGGTCGAGCGGGTCGGCCGCGCGTGGCTCGACGAAGCTTGTTTTGTCGCGCAGCCGCGGGGCGGGCTGATCGTCCTCGGAATGCTGGCCTACGTACTCGGACTGCGCCGCGACCAGGTCGGCGTCTGCGATCAGCCGGAGCGCCGGAGGCGGGACGGACCGATCGTGCTGGTCGATGATTGCAGCCTCAGTGGCCTGCGCTTCCGCGAGTTCCTCGCCAGCCATCCGTCCAACGATGTCGTGTTCGCTCACCTCTACTCTCACCCCGATCTGAGGAAAGCGATCGAGGAAGCCGAGTCGAAGGTCCGGGCATGCGTGGCTTCCCGCGATCTCGTGGATCACGCGCCCGGGCTGCACGGGACCCGGTACGAGGACTGGTTGCGGCGGTGGCGGGAGCGCTCGGATCCCGGCGTGTACTGGATCGGTCTGCCCGACCACGTAGCTTTCTCGTGGAGCGAGCCCGACATCACCACGTGGAACGACCTCACGAATTCCGAGGAGGCTGCGTGGCGCCTCCTGCCGCCCGAGCTGGTTTTGCGGAACCGCACTCGCCTGGACGAAGAAGGACGCTGGCAGGTCCAGCCCGAGTCCTCGGGTAGTTATCGGCCATCGCCGGAAATCGTGTATGCTACTCACCCGGCATCGACGATCGTC
>JAUVTH010000059.1 GCA_030601615.1 Gemmatimonadota bacterium | reverse complement strand
TGATCCCGACCGAAGCCCGTGAGGTTCTTGGCGGTCACGAAGGGAAAGTACATGCAGGTCTCGAGCACGAACCTTTCCTCGACGGCCCGATCCAGGAAGTAGCTCTTCGGGTGGCCGACGTCGTTCGTGATCTCGTGTTCATGCTCGCCCACCAGGATCAGGGCGGGGTGGCACGTGAACCCCTTTCCCAAACGCGTGAGAGTCGAGCCGAAGCCAGAGCGGAGCAACAACGCCGTGCTTCCCACAGATCCTCCGGCCACGACCACGATCCCGGCCGAGAGCCGGTACTCTCCCGGGGCCCAGGCCGACCGCTCTCCGGAATTGCCGGGGGCGGGTTCGGTCACCCGAACGACGACGCACCGCTCGTCGATTCGCAGGACCTCGGCACGAGTTACGACCTCGACGCCCCGGCGCTCGGCGGCCGGGAGCTGCACGCGGTCCGTCCCCTGCTTGGCCCCATTTGGACAGCCGAGATTGCACAGACTGGCGCCGCGGCATCCCCGCACGTTCACCGGGAACTGTTCCGCGCGGTATCCGGCTTCCAGGCACCCCTCCCGGAACAGGCGATTGTTGTCATTGATCTCTTCGGGCGGCAGCGGATGGACGTTGTTCTCGTCCGCGTACCGCTGGCTTCGCCGCGCCACGTCGTCATGCTCCAGGCCGGGGACGCCCCAGCCATCTATGATCCGCGCCGGAGCCACGAGCGAAGTGCCCGTGTACACTGCCGTCGAACCGCCATAGGTGCGGCCGAAGGCGAGAGTGAGGGTGCCCTCTTCCGTCAGAAAGCCTCCGCCCTCCTCGTACAGGGCATCGGCCATCTCCGTCTCGATTCCGGTGAATTCGGAGTCCGCGAGGCGCGCCCCCTGCTCCAGCACCACCACCCGGTGCCCATCCGCCACGAGAGGGGCCAGGGCCTGAGCCACCGTGCCGCCGCCCGCACCCGACCCGACGATCGCCACATCGCAGCGCGCGTGGTTCACGTGGCGGCTCCGCGCGTATCGTTCGACCCGGAGCTGCCCGGGATGGCCGCCTCTCCACTTCGCGCTGCGGCTCGCGCGATCCAGCCGCCGGGGCTGCCTCGGTATCCGACCGCTGCACGGCCCTCGTCGCGGCCGTAGTAGATGAGGAAGGCGAGCGTCCGCAGCCCCCACACGCCGCGACGCACAAGCAGGAGCCGGGAGTCCTGCAGAGAGGTCAGCAGACGTGTGCGAGCCTCGGGATCCAGGCGGGCGAGGCGGCGACCGCGACGGAGGAAGGAGAGAACATCGAGAGCGCGAATCAGAAGCCTCACCTGCCGCTGAACCGCGGCCGGTCTTCCGGCGAGCATCCCCTCCGCGAGCGCCTCTCCCTCGTCCCACGCTTCCGCGCTGAGATCGGCCGCTTCCGGCACGAAACCGACGACCAGGGCGCGGAACGGTTCGCGCACGCTTTGCAGGACTGTCTCGCTCACTGGCAGGTTGCTGAAGCCAGCATCGAGTCGAGCGCGCTTCGCGACACGGCTCCCGTCTCACGTGCTACTTCGGCTCCGTCTCGAAACAGGATAAGGGTCGGTATTCCTCGAATGCCCATCTCTGACGCGACCTGCGGGTTCGCGTCCGTATCCAGCTTCGCCACGAGGACGCTCCCCATCTGATCGGCGGCGAGCTCGTCCAGCACCGGTGCCATGATCTTGCACGGACCGCACCAGTCGGCATAGAAATCGACGAGGACGGGAACGTCGGTCTCGCGAACGACACGCTCCAGGTCCTCACCGGCGATCTTCACCGGCCGGTCCAGCAGGAACGGCCGGCCACACTCTCCGCAGGTGGGCCGATCCGAGGCCCGGTCCATGTCCACCCGGTTGAGCTTCAGGCAGAATGCGCAGCGCAAGGTCGCTTTACGCTTACCGGGCGCGGTCTTGTCCGTCATGTCAGTCCCCCTCCTTCGCCGTCTTCGTATTGTGCACAGTTCTCGGGGATGTCAACGTGCCGTGTCTCGTTCGCGAAATGGATTGTCGCCGTGCGTATCGTACACACAGAATCGTCCACAGTCATGGGGGGGCAGGAGCGACGCGTGCTCGCGGAGAGCGTCGGCATGCGCGAGCGGGGACACGAGGTGTGGATCGCGACACCGCAGGGTGGGGCGCTCGCCAACCGTGCCGCGGAGGTGGGCATCGATGTGATTCCCGTGTCATTCCGCAGGAGATCATTGCCACGCAGCGCGCTGAACGTTGCGTCCCTGGTGCGTCGCGTCCGGCCGGATGTGTTGAACTCGCACAGCTCAGCCGACAGCTGGGCGGTGGCTCTGACCGGCAGGATCGGGCCACGGCCGTGGGCGCTCGTCCGAAGCCGTCACATCTCCGCCGATGTCGCGCCCGGGCCCTTGCACCGCTTTCTCTACGGTCAGGCAGACCATCTGATCACCACGGGAGAGACCATCCGGCGGGACCTGGCCGCCTCCGGCCTGGTGCCCCTGGAGCGCTCGACATCGATTCCGACGGGGGTCGATCCGGATCGATTCGCTCCGAACGCGGCGGGCCGCACGGAAGCCCGCCGGAAGCTGGGTCTCGACGACACGGGACCAGTGATCGGTGTGGTCGCATACCTTCGCCCGGACAAGGGACACCAGGTGCTGCTGCGGGCCATGCCGGAGATCGTGCGGCAGCAGCCGGACTGCGTGTTGCTGGTGGTGGGGGACGGCTCGCAGCGATCCGTCCTCGAATCGATGACGGTCGAACACGGCCTCGAGGCCCGGGTCAGATTCCTGGGTGCTCGGGAGGACATTCCGGACGTTCTTTCTGCCCTGGACGTCTTCTGCCTGCCATCGGTCCGGAACGAGGGAGTACCTCAGTCCGTCCTCCAGGCGAGCGCCGCGGGCCTTCCCGTGGTCAGCACGGCGGTAGGGGGAATACCGGAGGCCGTGATCGACGGGAAGACAGGGATCGTGGTACCTCCCGGCGATGCGCAGTCCCTGGCGGAGGCTCTGGCTGCGCTGCTCGCGGATCCGGAGAGCCGGGATCGGATGGGGCACGCCGGGCGCCGACACGTGAAGGACTTTTTCTCGCTGCGGGAGATGCTGGACCGCACCGAGCGTGCGTACGAGGCGGCCCTGCTGGCGCGCGCTGCAGATAGTCGCAGCCAGCTCGGGACAGGTATGAACTGATGTCGCACACCTATCCCGAATCCCGGTCCAGTGGAGCCGTGCCCGCCCTGCTCGCCCACCGTCGCCTGTTTGCGCCGGATGCACGGCCGAACCGATGGGTCCTGTTTCTGCACGGTTTTCTCGGGGCGGGCCGCAACTGGGGGTCGATCGGCCGGGGCCTCGTCCGGGCCCGACCCGACTGGGGTGTCGTGCTGGTCGACCTCAGACTGCACGGCGACAGCCAGGGTTTCGCCCCACCGCACACCGTGGCTTCGAGCTCGGCGGACGTTAACTCCCTGATCCTGCACCTGGGGGGAAGGGAGACCGCCATCGTCGGACACTCGTTCGGCGGAAAGGTCGCTCTTGCCTGCGCTCGGTCGAGTGGCGCGGGTCTGCGCCAGGTCTGGGTGGCCGACAGCACGCCGGCCCCCGGCCGAACGGAGGCCGGGGCCAGCCGGCTCCTGGCTCTTTTGTGCAGCCTGCCGGATCGGTTCGATTCCCGAGGACAGCTGGTCTCCGCCGTGCAGTCGGCCGGCTTCAACACGCACATCTCCGAGTGGACGGCCACGAACCTGGTACGCGGGCCGGACGGGTATCACTGGCGATTCGATCTGTCCTCGCTCGACCTCCTGCTGGAGAGTTTCTATCGGGAGGACCTGTGGCCGGTCGTCGAGACTCCGCCAGCCGGCGTGGAGCTGCTCTTCCTCCGCGCGACGAGGGGGTCGATCCTGGACGACGCTTCCGCCGCCCGCATCGCGCGGCTCGAGGCCGACGGAGAGTGCGTCAGGCTCATCGAGATCGAGGGAGGCCACTGGCTTAACATGTCGAATCCCCGGGGCCTCCTGGATCTTCTCGTCGACGGGCTGCCGCGCTGAACCTGTCTTCTGGTCAGAAGTTCTCTCGCCAGCTACCTATGACTGCGACGACGGGATCGGCGCCGCTCCGCCGGGCGACGAGGCTGGTCTGTCGGGTGGCCAGCCCTGGGTTGCGCTCGTCAGTGCCGCCGACCGTCGCTCTGGCCACCACCCGGTAGAGGGTCGTCACCGAATCCACGGCCAGGAGCTTCGTGGCCACAACGTCGACCGTCGTGCCTCCAATGGAGTAGGAAGCCAGCGCCGGTTGCACGCTCGAGTTCACCCAGGTGGCCAGGCCGGCCTGAGCGATGTGGAAAGCCTGGCTGGAGGCGGTGTGGCTGATCCCGATCCGGAGCTCCGCCCGGGCGGCCATGAAGATACCGGTCGCTCCGACGTACAGGGCCGCCAGGAGCAACAGCACTGCCACGAGGGCGAAGCCACCCTGTCGGTCCTCGTCCTCGCTCCGGCCGCGGCCGTCAATCCGAGGCTGATCCGGAACGAGCAGTCCCCCGTTCGGCATTCCCGTCGACTCCAGGTTCGGTTGTGCGGTCGTCCAGTGAACCGTCGCAAGTACAGGGACACCAGCTCCCACCTCAGCCTCTGCCACCGACTCAACAAACCGTCATCCTGCGAGGCGGACGCACCTATTGCGCGTCCTTCTTTGCTTTTTGCCACCTCGATCGGGCGCTGACACTGCGTTCCTATCCCATCAGACGTGCCCAGCGGGTCACGTAACACACACGATCGTAGCTGTTTACTGGCGTCGGCCGCTTCCGAGGCGCCAACTGGCAGTCGGATTGCCCTGTGTACGGCCGGTGAACTAAACAGGGAGCGGAAGCCATGCAGTACAGCGCGACGACCGAGGCTCTGCTCCACGCGATCAAGAACGACGTACGTAACCGCGTGGATGACATCGTGGATTATGCCGAACACGCCGCGATGTCGCTGACCTCGGAGACAGAGGTAGATAAGGCGCTGGAGCGGGCGTTGCTCGAGGTCGAGAAGACGTTGGCCGAGGCCGCCCGGGCGATGGCGCGGGAGATTCACAGAGAGCGGATGTACTAGGCGGGCCGCAGCTGCCCGGGGTACGGGCGTCAGCGGGTCCGCGTTCGTAACGTGGCCGCTTGCGGTATCTCAGCGATCTGCCAGGTTTCTCGTTGCTCGCCGCGCCCCCTCATGTTATCGATTAGCATGGGAGGATAAGGTCTCCCCGGGACGGAATCGATTCGCGAAGCGCGAAATCTTTCGCATCGCCTCACGCTGCCGGGATTCGCGCATAAGCGATTTATGTCTTGTAGCGATAGCAGGTTACGGGTACGGAGCTCGGAAACGTGCCGTTGGCCGCGTTCTTGCTCTGCCGGAGACCGTGGGGTTCCCCCGAGGAACCGTGGCTGAAGGCGGTGCGGCCGGACCGGTGCCAGGGCTTCAGGCGGTGACTCGCGGAAGGCGCAAACGAAATGGATGAGCAGGGGAGAATGAGCGCAAAACAGAAACAAGCGAGAGCCGCTGCCTTCCAGCCGAAGCTGAAACCGGTATCCGATTCGGACGAAGGCGACGCCGTGCGCGATCCGGTGGACGAAAACCCACACCCCACGTGGTTGGATCGAGTGAAGGACGCCGCGGCCCCCGAGCCGTCTGATGATCCCCTGTGGACGCCCGAACCCGTCGCTCCCGCGGATGCGGTCTGGGATCCCACGGATACCGTCGAGCCGGCACCGACAGTAACTGACCGTGTTGAACCTGCCGCAGAGCCGTCCGCAGCCGATCCCGAGCCTGGAGATCTGCCGGAGACTGCTGGTGCGGCGCTCGAAGAGAACGTGGGGCTGAGCGTTCGGCGACTCCGAAAGGCCGCACTGGAGATAGCGGCTCGAGATGCCGAGGTGGACCTGCCGACCACGGACACCGCGGGTCGGGCCGAGTCCGAGGAGGAGCTCCGGGATCGCGCTGTGTCGCTGTTCCACAACTGGCAGTCGCGAGAGCGCTCCCGTCTCAACTCGTTGGTGGCCGAGCTGGAGGGCCGCGTCACGCGCACTCTCGGCGGCATTCGGCTGGACAACGATCGTTTCGAGCGAGTCACCAGCGAGTTGTTTCGGCTCCAGAGACGCTGGGAAATGAATCGTACGGTCGTGGAAACGACGCTCGAAGAGGAGACCGGGCAGGAAGAAGAGATGGGTGCCGCGACCCGGCAGTTCAAGTCGCACTGGTATGCGCTGGCCATCGGATTCCTGGGAATCGTGGAATTCCTGGCAAACGCGCCGGTCTTCGGGGCGCTACTCCCGCGTGACCCGCTCACCGAGCAGCAGATTCGGTACGTTGCGGAGACCAGCGAGGGCTGGCTTGCCGGAGGCATGCGAGTAGTCTCGCAGTTCGTCCTGCGACCGGATGCGGCTCTCCTCGCCGCCGGTGTCGTGACCTTCCTGATTGTGCTCGCGCATTTCTTCGGTCATTCGCTGCGGTCGCTGCTGATGCATGCGTCGGCACGGCGCACCGGAGAGACGCTGGGCAAACGATCCGCTGCAGAGTTCGTGGTACCGATGGTCCTTTCCGGTGTCGGCCTCATCCTCGTGCTTGGCGTCCTGTTCGTGTCCCGCGTAACGCTGGGTGAGGTAGCGGCAGATCGTTTCGTGCAGGACAGTGCGAAGATCGAGGAGTTCAGGCGCACTGCCAGCTGGCTACGGGTCGACGGCAACCTGGTGGCCGCGAACGAGCAGGCGAACCGGGCGGATGATCTCGAGGCCCTGGCGAAGGAGCAGCGAGAGTATGCTACTTCGATGAGCAGCCTCAGCTTCCCGATCCTGTTGCTGAACACGACCCTCGTCCTGGTGGCGATCTCGGCCGCGTACTTCCACATGTGGGACCGCCGCCGCGACCGCTTCAACGAATCTCCGTTCGAGCGCCAGAGGCGTGAGTTCGTAGATCTCGGAGATGCCACGCAGCAGCGTGTGGTCGACGCGATGGGCGAAGCCGTGCGTACCATTCGTGACCTCGCGAGCTTACTTTCCGAGAGACCGTTACGAGAGGCGCCAGCCCTGGCGAGTCAGCTGGAGGCTACGATCGTGGCGTATCGCGCCGAGAACGGGCGCCTCCGCGGTCTGGACACGAGGGAGATCAAGGCCTTCAGCGAGCCGGTCGAGCTGCAGCTCGTGGTCGAAGAGCAGGATATGCGCGATTTGCTCATGCGCGATCCGGAGGATTACGAGGCCGAGCGACGCGATCTCCATGAGAACTTCGAGAAGATCCGCGCCCGGTTCACGGAAGAGGCTACTGCATGGTAATCCGCAAGCTTGCGGCGCTGGGGGTGGCGGTCAGCGCCCTGATGGTTGCCGGTTGCGGGACGCAGGAAGGAAACGCGGCGGCGGGCGAGGGAGAAGGCGGTGTGCTCAAGAGATCGCCTCCGCAGCTTGTCATCTTCGTGTATGATCGCTCGACCAGCATCTCGCACCACCAGCTCGAGCTGGCGCGGCAGCTCACGAACGCTCGGATCCGAAAGCTGGATCATGGAGACCGGATTGCCGCCCACCAGCTGCTTCAGCTCTCTCTCGAGGAGCCGCCGCAGCGCTGGTCCGAGACGGTACCGCAGCGCCAGTTTGCCGAACAGGCGATGATGCGAGACTCGGTCACCCGAGCCCGGTTCCTCCGGGACGCGCAGGACTTCCTGGTAGCTTTCACCGACACGATGGATCGAGGTAGCATCGACGGTACCGACATCCTCTCGACTCTGCACGACGTCAGCGCCGATCTGCGCGCAGCCCCGGGTCGCCAAGGGACACTGTACATCTTCTCGGACATGTTGCAGTCGAACCGGAGCATCGACATGGAAGGCCTGCGCCGCATGCCGGACGCGGGCTGGGTAGAGCGCGAGCAGGCGAACGGGACGCTTCCCGACCTGTCGGGACTGTGCATTTACGTGGTGGGAGCCCGGGTCGACACCAAACAGAGCCAGAACGTGAAGAACTTCTGGCAGGAGTACTTCGAGGTGACCGGCGCCGTGTTCGAAACGCGCAACGACACCCTCCGTCCGGTGGATCGGCCCGAGCACCCGTGCACCTGAGGAGCCTGTCCGAGTAGTGGGGCGAGCCGCGTTAGGAGCGCCGACCCACCTGCGGCGGGTGCCCCCCGGCCAAATCATAGGCGGTGCCCCGCAGGCATAGCCATAGCTACGTCGAGGGGCGCCAACGACAGAGATGGCCCTGTGCGCGGCCGCACCATTACTCGGACAGGCTCCTGGGACGCTCAGCCCTCGGCTTCCTCTTCCACCTTGACCGGGGTGAGCACGAGAGGTATGGAGTTGCCCATCTGGCTCCAGGTCCCGTCAATCTTCGCGCCATCCTCGG
>JAUVTH010000155.1 GCA_030601615.1 Gemmatimonadota bacterium | reverse complement strand
GCCTCCGCCTCCCGGAGGACCTGCTGCTTGACCGGCATTCGCTCGACCACGGCCTCGATCACCAGGTCCACGTCGTCGAAGGCTCCGTAATCCAGGGTGCCGGTGATCAGGGCGAACTTGAGCCCCGCCTGTTCCTCGCTGAACACGCGGGCCGCGGCGGCTTTTCGCAGCAGGCTGCTGGCGTGCCGCAGCCCCGAATCCAGGGCATCCTGGTCGATGTCTTTGAGGACTACCGGGATGTCGTGCGCGGCGGCCAGCTCTGCGATCGCTCCTCCCATCACGCCCGCACCCACGACGGCCACCTTCCGAACCGGTCGCTTCCGGCTCATCACTTCGTCCGGGAGAGCGCGCCGGGCTGCCTGGGACAGCCTGAACACCCGGACGAGATTGCGCGACTCCGGGGTGACGGCCAGCTCGGCCAGCGCCTCGGCCTCGAGCGCGTAAGCGTCGTCCGCCTTCATGCCGATCGCGCCAGCCAGCACATCGATCGCCCGGAAGGGGGCCGGATAGAAGTCTCCGACTTCCGCCCGCGTCTTCTTGTGCGCGGCGCCGAACATGATCCGTCGACCGGGACCCGTCCTCTCCAGTAGCCGCGGCCCGAAGCCGAGGGACGGAGAGGCCTTCTCGACTCGGCTGCCGATGACGTCATTCGCGAAGTCGCCTACTGCCGCTACGAACCGACCGGCAGGAACGACTCGATCCACAAGGCCGATGCGACGAGCGCGGGACGGGCGCACCGCCTTACCGGACAGGATCATGCCGAGGGCGTTCTGCATACCCACGAGCGCCGGAAGTTTCACGGTGCCACCGAAGCCCGGCAGTATGCCCAGTCTCACTTCGGGCAGGCCGATGCCCGTCGAGGCCCGATCGGACGCAAGACGATAGTCGCAGTGCAGAACGAGCTCGGTGCCGCCACCCATGCACGCTCCGTCGATCGCGGCGATCGTGGGCACCCGCAGGCGCTCGACGCGTCGGAATATGCGCTGGCCCTCCACGCTTGCCGCCCGGGCCTCGGCCACACTCCCCAGGGCCGCGATGGCCTCGACGTCAGCGCCCGCGATGAAGGCGCCTTCCTTACCACTGCGGATGATGAGGGCGAAGATCTGACCGTTCGCGATCCGCGATTCGAGCTGGGAGAGCAGGGAGTCGAGCTCCTGCAGCACCTCGCGCGTGAGCACGTTTACGGACGCGGCCGGCCGGTCGAACGTGAGCCAGCCGATGTGGTCGCGGTCAACCTCGAAACTGAGACCGGTGCCGGCTTCGGACGTCGGGCGGTTCATGGGTCCCCGCGTCAGGTCAGGGGAGCAAATGCCGGTCAGGCCGGGCCCCGGGCGTCGGAGCGGCCGCCGGAAGACAGGCGCGCGCGGTCGTCGCACGCGCCTATTGTTGACCCACCAGGGTCAGAGGCGAATGCGCTCTTCGCCGTTGGAGCTATCCAGGCGAAGCGTGTCCACCTGCGAGGGATCGATCTGGAGGTCCCAAACGAAATTGCCGCGGGGCACACGAATGCGCGCGTTGATCCACCAGTCGCCCCCGGGCAGGGAAAAGCGGGTCACGTAACCGTCCGCGTTCGTGGTGTCGGCGTACACCTGTTGCCCGAGCTCGATGACCAGGGACTGCTCGCGGTCGAAGTAGTCGGCGTACGCCTCGTCCTCCCACGTGTCACGGACCACCTTGAACGAGTCCACACGTGCGATGACTGAGTCCTGGAGGGCCGTAAACTCCTCAAATAGCGCTACCTTCTCGCTGTCCATCCGGCGCTCGTTGCCCTCGAGCTGCTCGAATTCCTCGTACTTCGCCATGTACTCGCGTGTGCCCCGGGCCCGCGGGTCCATCGCCTGCATTTCGTCGGACAGCGTCTTCATCCGGTCGCGCGCCTCGGACCACTCGGTTTCCTTGGCCCGCCACTCTTCCTGCAGAGAACGGATATGCCCGAACGTAGCGAGCATGTCCGCGGGAATCTCGGGCTTTGGCGTGGCGGCCTCCGCGTCGAGCACGTCGAACACCGAGTCGCGGTCGAACGGGTAGAAGGAGACCTCGACGTTGGCCTGCGGGACGCCGTCCACGCCCGCGCCAAGCACCTGCACGGTCACGTCGGAGCCACCGCACGCGCTGAGCGCGAGCCCGGCGCCTACCAGGATCAGGAAAGAAAAACGATTGCCTCGCATCCGTATCTCCACGTTGGATGAGCGGTGGTTTTCGCGTCGCAACCAGTAAGTCTACCGGTCGACGGAACGATTTTCAAACGAGCAGAGGGGCCTCCACTCGGAGAGACCCCTCGGATGCCGCCTGCCTGTCTATCAGGGTTGTTCAGCGACCTGCTGACCCGGCGGCCGGATGGCCGCCCCTGGTCACTCGTAAATGATGTCGTCGAGAAGGTACTCCCGTGGGTTCACCTGGCGGCCGTCGATCAGGACCTCGTAGTGGAGGTGCGGCGCCGTGGCGAGTCCGGTCTTGCCGACTTCTCCGATCACATCGCCCCGGCTGACTCGCTGTCCGCGCCTCACCCGGATGCTGCCCGCGTGCGCGTACCGGGTCTTGTAGCCGAAGCCGTGATCGATCTCCACCGTCTTTCCGTACCCGGACTTCGTGCCGGCGTACGTGACGCGGCCGGTGGCCGTCGCGAGGATCGGAGTTCCGGAGAACGCCGAGATATCGATCCCGGGGTGCGGCCTGTCGTACTGAAGGACGGGGTGCATCCGGCTGCTGCTGAAGCTGGAGCTGATCCACGAGTCCTTCGCCTGGACCGGTCGGATGGAGGGCCGCGCGAGGAAGATCTCGCGGTGCAGCTCGACCGAGTCCGCCGCTTCCTCGATGGACGTTCCGAGCAGATCGAGTCGGCGCATCAGGAGATCCGCGTCGTAGGCGGCGGCGTATGTCCGCTCGGCCAACTGCGGTGACGCGTCAAGAAACTCCTCGCGCTCGGCAGCTGCCGGAAGCGGTCCACCAACACCCACCGCGCGGACCTCGTCGTCGAGGTTCGGCAGTCCCGCCAGCAGGCGGAACTTCCGCTCCTGATCCGAAAGATGGTCCACCGTGCTCGCCAGCTCTCCGACCTGGCTCTCGACCTTGCCCAGATTCTCCGTCAGGTGCCGGTTCTCGAGCCGAAGACGAACGAGCTCTGCCTCGCGTACGGCGTCCAGGCCCAGGCTGGCGACGAAAGCGCCCGAGACGAGTACCAACGTCGCGGCCATGACCATGGCCATACGTACGACACGGCGAGACACTCGCATCGTGCGAATGCCGCTTCCGCCGTCCGGCATGATCTGGACCGTCCAGTGGGTAGGTCTGTCCTTCCCCGTACCGGTGGATCCGTGTGACGACATATTTTTCCGTACCCTGCTAACCGTTGCCGATCGGCCGGTCTCGCCGGCCCATCCCATACCACGATCACCACCGTCTCACCGGTTTCAGCAAGACGCGGGCCTCGACGCGCGAGGATGCACAAATACACCGTAGGTCGGTGTAACTCCATGCATTCTTGGTGTTTGGCTTCGGCTCCGACGAACAGACGGATCCGAGCGGGACGAGGGAGACTACTCCAGCGCAGGAAGGGGTGTCAAGCGTGGCGAATCAGTTGACCTTTGAGTCCACTTCGACGCGCGGAAACAGAACCACCTCCCAGCGCTCGGGAACGACTGAGGGAAGCTGCTCCGGAAGCCTCTCGAGTGACGGCAATCGCTCACCTCCCAGGCGCTGCCACATCTCCTCGGCCTTGGCAGGGATGAACGGTTCGAGCATGACCGCCGCCGTGGCCAGGCCGCGAACCAGCGCGCCGAGTACCGCATCCAGCCTGTCGGCTTCCGCCGGGTCTTTCGCCAGCTTCCAGGGCTGCTCGGAATCGATGAAGCCATTGGCCGCGCGGACGATCGACATGGCGCAGTCCAGGCCCTCGTGGAGCCGGTGCGCGCTCATCGCCTCGCAGTAACCAGCCACGGCGGAATCGATGGCAGAGTCCAACTCCGTGCCACCCGTGGGCGAGACGACCCCGTCCCGGTACTTGCGCACCATCGTGATCGTGCGGTTGAGCAGGTTGCCCAGGTCGTTCGCCAGGTCCGAGTTGTATCGCTCGTCGAACTGCTGGAGGAAAGCATCCGCCGACGGGAAGTCGCGATCCCGGTCCCACGGGATCTCACGCAGCAGGAAGTACCGGAACGCGTCCGGACCGTGACGGCCGATCAGCTGGTCGAGGTCCAGCAAACGGGCCTCCGACTTCGACAGCTTGCCACCGCCGATTTTCACGAATCCGTGTCCCCACACGGTGCGCGGAAGCTCCAGCCCGGCCGACAGGAGCATAGCCGGCCAGATGACGCAGTGGAACCGGGTGATGTCCTTGCCGATGACGTGCAGCGCGGCCGGCCACCACTCGGTGTACTCGGAGTCCGGGTAGCCGATTTCCGAGATGTAGTTCGGAAGCGCATCGAACCACACGTAGACCGTATCGCCTTCCTCGTCCGGGAATGGCACGCCCCACGGAACGCGCGACCTGGAG
>JAUVTH010000072.1 GCA_030601615.1 Gemmatimonadota bacterium | reverse complement strand
GGCGCGAGATCCTCTTCATCCGGATTGACCGGGACCCACTGCCAGGCGCCGGCGGGGCTCTTCACCACATCCCAATCGTAGCCAAACAGCATGTCAAAATAGCCCATGTCCCACTGGGTCGGGTTCGGCGTCCAGGCACCTTCCAAGCCGCTGCCGATGGCGTCGGAGCCCTTACCGCTGCCGAAGCTGCTCTTCCATCCGAGGCCCTGCTCTTCGATGCCGGCGGCTTCCGGTTCGGGACCGACCAGCGCAGCATCGCCCGCGCCATGGCACTTGCCGAACGTGTGGCCTCCGGCGGTGAGCGCAACGGTTTCCTCGTCGTTCATGGCCATGCGCGCGAAGGTCTCGCGAATATCGCGACCGGAGGCAATCGCACTCGGTTCGCCGTTCGGCCCTTCCGGGTTCACATAGATCAGGCCCATCTGCACGGCGGCGAGAGGATTCTCGAGGTCCCGATCGCCGGAGTAGCGCTTGTCGCCAAGCCACTCGCTCTCGGTCCCCCAGTAGATGTCCTCTTCCGGCTCCCACACGTCCTCGCGCCCGCCGGCAAAGCCATAGGTCTGTAGTCCCATCGACTCGATGGCGCAGTTGCCTGCGAGGATCATCAGGTCAGCCCAGGAGATTTTCTTGCCGTACTTCTGCTTGATCGGCCAGAGCAGGCGGCGTGCCTTGTCGAGGTTTACGTTGTCGGGCCAGCTGTTGAGAGGCGCGAAGCGTTGGGTGCCGGATCCGGCACCCCCGCGACCGTCGCCGATGCGGTATGTGCCCGCGCTGTGCCACGCCATTCGGATAAAGAGTCCTCCGTAGTGCCCGTAATCAGCCGGCCACCAGTCCTGCGAGTCGGTCATGAGCGCATAGAGGTCCCTCTTTAGGGCCTCCAGATCGAGTTTCTTGAATTCCTCAGCGTAGTTGAACCCCTTGCCCATGGGATTGCTTGCGTCAGAGTGCTGACGAAGAACCTCGAGGTTCAACTGGTTCGGCCACCAATCACGGCTCGAGGTGCCCCCGCCGGCTGGCAGACTGTCAGAGCTGCCCGTTACCGGGCACTTGCTGTCCTCGTTCAAAGCGTCCTCCTTTCGTTGTCTCAACCTATCCACCGTGCCGCTGTGAATACAGTGTTTCGGCGCGAATCAAGGCAGGAAAATACCGACGGCTTCGTCGCGTAAGGACCACGTTTGTCCAAGGTGAAGAACACCCGACGGCGGTATACGGCTTCCGCCTGTGGCAAGCAGGAGTAGCAGGCCGTCCATTCTTCCGTCCATTCAAACCGACATTCAGCCGCCTCACCCCAGCAACCATCCAGCAGAATGTCGTGCGCCGTCGTGAAATTCCGGCCTATTGTCGGAATCTGACCAGATTCACGGTCGCCTGATAAGCGTGAGGTCGGTAGTGGTGCGGCGCTCGCCTGCGGCGTGCTCGCAACGCTGGACGACGCGGCAAATCCACCCGGGCCCATCGAGGACACTCCTCTCTTCGCGAGTTGCGCGGTGGCGGTAGCGTTCTGGGCTCCCAGCATCAGGACGCCACCGATACTCGCTCCGAGAGGAATGTCCTCCCTGCGGTTGTGGCGTATCCTTCCTGATCCGAGCCCCGGACATCTGAGCGCCACCGATGCTCGCTCCGAGGACGGTGTCCTATGTGCGGATGGGCAGCACGCTGACCAGGCATGCGTCGCCGGGCGGCGGTATCGGGCGGATCTCAGGTGCCCAAAGCGTCCTGAAAGCCTATTATTCAACTGAGGCTCCACTTCTCCTTCGTCACCTCTGCCGCGAACAGGGAGCCATGTCCGGTCTTCTGGCGCGCCTTCGAGAGCGTAAGATCATACAGTGGGCCGTGGCTTACCTTGCCGGTGCCTGGCTTTTTCTGGAGGCGCTCGGTTTTGTAGCCGACCGCTTCGGCTGGCCGCCGTCGCTCGTCCGCGGTGCGATCATTGTAGCTGCTGTGGGCTTCGTAGCGCTTCTGATTCTCGCCTGGTACCACGGCGTAAAAGGAGTTCAGCACGTGCGTGGAAGGGAGCTCGTCGCGCTGGCGGCCCTCCTCGCCGTGGCCGCGGTTTCGGTTGCGCTCTGGGCACCGATGCCCGGTCCGCCGACACGTGACCGGGCGGGTGGGATTCTTCTCGAGGAGGGGCGGCCGTCCCTCGCGGTGCTGCCGTTCACGACCCGAGCCCCGGCGGAAGACGAGGAGGCCCTCATCTTCTCCGATGGACTTCATGACGACCTGATCACACAGCTGTCCAAGATCGGTACGCTCAAGGTGATTTCGCGCACCTCGGTGATGAGATTCCGGGACACCGTGCTGGGGTTGCCGGAGATCGCCGACGCTCTGGGGGTGGCGGTGGTGATGGAAGGCGGCGTGGATGTCCTGGGCGATCGAGTGCATGTCAACGTGCAGCTCATCGACGCCTCGACTGACGAGCACCTGTGGGCCGAGACGTACGACAAGGAGCTCACGGCAGCCAATGTCTTCGCCATTCGGAGCGACCTGGCGCTGGAGGTGGCCCGGGCGCTCCGCGCCACGCTGGCACCCGACGTCGAAGCACGGATCGAGGCAGAGCCGACGCAGGATCTCGAGGCGTACGGTCTCTACATTAGGGGCCGCCATACCCTGGCCGGCCGGGATGAGGAGGATCTCACGGCGGCTGCCAGGTACTTCCGACGCGCGCTTCAGCGGGACTCCACTTACGCGCTGGCATACGGTGGTCTCGCACAGACCTATACCCTGTTGAGCTATTGGCATCCCCTGGTCTGGAACGACTCCCTCACGGTCGCCCGGACGATGGCGGAGAAGGCACTCGGGCTCGACGAAACGCTTGGGGAGGCGCACTTCGCTCTTGGAGGAGTGCTGGAGGTCGGGGATGACATCGAGGGGGCTTATCGGGAGTACCGGCGGGCTATCGAGCTTAATCCCAACGATGCCGAGGTGAGGCACTGGTACGCTACTCTTCTCATCATGGAGCTGGGTCGCGTTGAGGAAGGCTTGCAGGAAGCGAGAAAGGCCCGGGCACTGGATCCGCTCTCCGCGCCAGCCATCAACGTCTACGGTCAGGCTCTCCTGCACGCTTACAGGTTCGAGGAGGCTCTAGAGCAGGTGGAGGAAGCCCTTGCTCTCGACCCGGACTTCCACTGGGCTCATGGGAACAGGGCACGGGTGCTGACGGCGATGGGGCGGCTGGAGGAAGCGTTCATAGCGTCGGCGAGGGCCCAGGAACTGAATCCCTATTGGGGCCTGAATCACGCGCGGATTCTATTCCTGGCTCGCGAATATGACACGCTGGCAACAGAGCTGGCGACCTTCCTCGGCTCGGATAACCTGGCCGCGGCTCACCTGGATTCAACCCTGAGAGCACTGGCGGCGGCTGCTCACATGGCCTTGTCCTGGATTCGTGTGGAGCAGGGTCGGTACGACGAAGCCCTGACGGAGGTCGATCGCGCGCGCGATCTCGGGGGCAGCGAGTGGTTCGAAGATGATCTGCTTGTGTCGCTCATCCGAGCGCGGTCCGGAGAGACACAGCAGGCGTTACGACTCCTTGGGGAATTGGAGAGGCGCGAGGATCCCTTCCGCATCAAGAACCTCGGTTGGATCGGCGCCGGATACGGATGGCTAGGGCACGCGGACACCGCCTTCGAGCTGTTGAGCGAGGCGTGGGAGAGGAAGTCGGAGAGTCTGATCAACCTCGCTGTGCACCCCTGGTACGACTGCTTGCGCTCCGACCCGCGCTTCGAGGAGCTGCGGGAGAAGATGGGACTCCAGCCCAGCCTGGAACCACACGCCGGGTAGGCGTGCGTGTGTGCCGCGAGAAGTAGCATTTGGGGTAACACGGTCCTTTCGGTTGTTGAGAAGATACGGCCGAGGGCACGTGCCACCACGGTGTCCATGGCCACCCGATGTGGTTCCCTCGCGGGCCCAATCGGTTATCATTCCTCAGATACCCGGTAGCTAGGGCCGGGAAGACCCCCTGCGACCGACGACCCCTGGACCCGCGGATGCAGCCGTCTATCGGAAGGGCAGTGCCGTCATGAACGACCTATTGGATTTCCACAAGAGCCGGGGCGAGCCGGGCAGGATCGACTTGAGCGCCCTCGACTTCAACCAGATCCGCCGGGTGATGCGCTGGGGACTAGTGGTTCTGGCGCTCATCCTGGTGTGGACAGCCCTGAGATGGTTGGGGACGTTTTACACCGACTGGCTGTGGTTTCGGGAGCTCGGGCACGAGTCGGTGCTGGTGAAGATCGTGACGACCCGCGTCGTTCTCTTCACGATCGGGGTCGCGGTCTTCCTGGGCCTCGCGCTCCCCAGCCTTTACGCTGCGGCCCGATCCGCCGATCGACCCCCGCGGCCTGACGCGCCGCTCAAGGAGCTCGACTACCTCCTGATTCACAAGTTGCTGGTTCGGGCCGCAGCCGCGGTCGTCCTGCTGGCCGCCATCTTCCTGGGCATGTACGCGGGGTCGGAGTGGGAGACCGTCCTGCTCGCCCTGAATGCCGTCCCGTTTGGTCAGTCTGACCCGATCTTCGGCCGGGACTTCTCCTTCTACATCTTCACCCTTCCGGCGCTGCGCCTGGTCCACGGCTGGCTCATCGGCGCGGTCGTGGGCCTCGGGATGATCCTGGCCGTGTTCCACAACGTGACCGGCCGCCTTCGGGGCGAGCCGGCGCTGCTGGGAGCCACGGCGCGGAAGTGGCTGGCCAGCTTGGGCGCGGTGCTCTTCCTGCTCATCGCGGTCGGGCACTGGCTGGGGCGCTACGAGCTGCTGTTCTCTCCCACCGGGACGGTGTTTGGCGTCGGCTACACCGACGATCACGTCAACCTCCCGGGCCGGGCGATCCTGGCCGTGGTCGCCGTGGTGACCGCCGGGTTCCTGGTCGCCGCCGCCGTCCGTTTCCGAGGATATCGATGGATGGCCTGGCCCGTTGCCGGCTGGCTGGTCCTGGTGCTCCTGGTGGGGTCCGCGGCGCCGGCGCTCGTGCAGCGGCTGCGCGTGGAGCCGAGCGAGCTGGCGCTCGAGCGGGAGTACCTGGCCACCAACATCGAGTTCACCCGCAGGGCCTTCGGGCTGGAAGATCTGGAGTCGCGGGAGCACCCGGCCCGCGGCGAGATCGACGCGGAGATGGTCGCCGACAACCGCGGGACGATCCGCAACATTCGGCTGTGGGACGAGGGCCCGCTGCTCCAGAGCTACAACCAGATCCAGTTCTTCCGCCTCTACTACGACTTCCTGACCGTGCACACGGACCGATACACGGTGGACGGCGAGCTGCGGCAGGTGATGCTCGCCACGCGCGAGCTGTCGGCGGATAAGCTGCCGGCCGAGGCCCAGCGCTGGGTCAACCGGCACCTTCAGTTCACCCACGGCTACGGCGTGGCCATGAGCCCCGTGACGGAAGTCGAGGCCGGCGGCCGACCCACCTTTTTCATCCGCGATGTCCCGCCGGTGGGCCGGATTCCGCTCGAGCGTCCCGAGATTTACTACGGTCTGCGTAGCCTGGACTTCGTGATCGCCCGCAGTGGGATGCAGGAGTTCAACTACCCCGGCCAGGAGGGGCCCGAGTACACCAGCTACGAGGGAAGCGGCGGCGTCCTCCTGAGCTCATTCTTCCGCCGGATGCTTTACGCCTGGCAGTTCGGCGACCTGAACATCCTGATCACCGGCGAGGTGGGGCCTGAGAGCCGGATCCAATACCGCCGGACCGTGTCGGAGCGCGTGAGCACGATCGCTCCGTTCCTGAGGAACGACCGCGAAGCGTACGCCGTCGTCGCCGATGGCCGGGTGTCCTGGATCCAGGACGCCTACACGGTCACGCGCCGGTACCCCTACGCGACGCGCTGGGACGGCCGGTTCAACTACATTCGTAACAGCGTCAAGGCGGTCGTGGATGCGTACGACGGGAGCATGGACTTCTACGTATTCGAGCCCGACGACCCGCTGGTCCGCGCCTACGGGGCGATCTTCCCGGGACTCTTCAAGCCGCGCGAGGAGATGCCGGAGCGCCTCCGTGCACATGTACGGGTGCCGCTGGACATGTTCACCATCCAGACGCAGATGCTGCTGCAGTACCACATGCAAGACCCGGTCGTGTTCTACAACAAGGAGGATCAGTGGGACGCCCCCGTCCAGACCTCCTTCGGCCGCTCCGAACCCCTCCGGCCGTACTACATCGTGGCCCGGCTACCCGGCGAAGAGAAGGAGGAGTTCCTGCTGATCCAGCCGTTCACGCCCGACAACCGACACAACCTGGTGGGGTGGATGGCGGCACGGAACGACGGCGAGCACTACGACGAGCGGATCCTGTTCCGCTTCCCGAGGGGCCGGCACGTCGACGGCCCCAACCAGATCGAGGCGCGGATCGACAACGACGCGGTGATCTCCGAGCAGTTCACGCTGTGGGGCCAGGTGGGCTCGGAGGTGATGCGGGGGATCCTCCTGGTCATCCCCATGGGGGACGCCATCCTCTACGCCGAGCCGGTCTTCCTGAAGCCGGAGACGCTTGATTTCCCGGAGCTGCGCCGCATCATCCTGGCCGACGTCCGACAGGTGACCATGAACCAGACGCTCGAGGGGTCCGTAGCCGCGCTGATCGGGGGGGAACTGCCCGCGGTCGCGCCGGTCGCGGAGGGCACGGTGCCTGAGGCGGGGGCGGCCGAGGCGGGGCCGGACCCGGATCTCGTGGAGTCGATCCGCGAGGAGCTGCGGCAGACGATCGAGAGGCTGCGGACGCTGCTCGACCGGCTGGAGCGGGGCTCTGGCTGAGGCGGGGCGGGGGGCCGGCTGTCGCGGTGATACAGGCGGTGACAGCGCCCACCAGCGCTCGTTTCGAGCCTGATAAGCGTGAGGTCGGTGGTAGTGCTGCGCGCGCCTGCGGCGTGCTCGCAATGCTGGACGACGCGGCAAATCCACCCGGACCCATCAGCAGAACTACTTCAGCCGCTTGAGGTTATGTCCTTGGGCGGCTTCTTCTTGTCCGGGTCGCTGGCAGGATACTGTCAATTGACGCTCAGATTTCGCCGACTTTCCTTGGGTCTGCCGTCTGGAGAGGACCTCCCGCATACTGTCTTCGTCCGCCGCCCGGCCTGAGGACCGTCTGAGGGCCCCTCCAGCCGCCCGGCCAGGCCCTTGGGTAGTGCGCGCTCGACCCGTCGTGTCAGGTCCTGCATCCAAAGCAGGGATGGCTAGTTCGCGTATCATACGAACGCTGGGACCCGATGCT
>JAUVTH010000236.1 GCA_030601615.1 Gemmatimonadota bacterium | reverse complement strand
CATGGCAGCCCCCACGGTCACCGAAGCGATGATCGAGGCCCTGTCGCCGATGCCGCTCGTCACGAGGATCATGATCGTAACGCCGATCAGCGTCATGCCGGAGAGCGGCGACCAGTTGGTCCGCCCGATGCACTCGGAGAGCACCACGCCGGCGACCCAGATCCACAGGGTGCCGAACAGGGCCATCGTCAGGCCACGCCCGAGGCCCACCTCCGCCACCGCGGTCCACGAGATGATGGCCAGGACGACGAAGGCGGCGGCGACGCCCATGTAGAGCATCTGGATCGGGAGCTCGTCCTGCGACAGTTCCGACCGCGACTTCGCGGCGTCGCGCATGCTGCGGATAGCACTCACGACGAGAGGCAGTGCGAGCACGATACCCATCAGGGCCCCACCGATCAGCATCCCGATTCCGGTGGGCCGGAACAGGTTGAGCCGCAGGTACTCGGCGATCCCCAGGCCGGAGGCCTCGAGAGTGGCCGCGTCCGGCAGGTACCCCGTGGCGCTCATGATCGGCGCCAGGAACCAGTAGCAGACGTAGCCCCCGACGATGAAGAAGAATCCGCCCTTACCTGCGAGAAAAGCGACCCCCACCGTGAGCAGCGACAGGTACCAGATCCCGTTCATGTACTCGGGAAGTCCGAGCACGACGCCGAGATCGTAGTGCTCGACACCCGTCTTGAGACTGATGAAGTGGGAGAGCGCAGCAACGAGCGCTCCGCCCACCAGCAGCCACGCCTTGTGGATCCCGGCTCCCGGTGCCTTCAGGATCGCGGCCGTCGCGATACCACCCGGAAACGCGAGGCGGTTGTAGTCGATCATCTGCTTGCGCAGCGGGATGATGAACGCGATGCCCAGAATCCCGCCCGCGATGCAGCCCAGCACGAGCAGCGGGTAGTTGAAGTCCGTGATCCCGAGGATGAACAGGGCCGGCACCGAGAACATCATCCCGGCCGACGCGCCGTTCACCGCACTGGCCAGAGTCTGCTGGATGTTGTTCTCGATGATGCTGTTGCGGCGCATGATGCCGCGCAGGATTCCGAATCCGAGGATTGCCGCCAGCTCCGAGCCCTCGATCGAGAATCCCAGCTTAAGGCTCAGGTAACCGATACTGACCGCGATCAGGATGCCGATGCCGTAGCCCACCAGGACACCAGCCCACGTAAATTCTGGGTAGGGGCCCGTACGGACAGTGAGCTTGGTCGGAGCGGTAAGGTCGTCCAACTCCGCCTCCCGGGTGTGAAGAACGGGAGCCCCCGCGACCGATCGGGATCGTGGCGCTCCGTGATCGTGTTCGATGCCGTCCGCAGTCGCGCGCCGGCTGGCGCACCGGGGTATTGTATACCGGTCCGGGAGCGGACGCGACCGGAAGTACATCGAACCCTGGAATGGAGTGAAGCGATGCGTTGGATGGGGAGGCTCACGGGCTCGGCCATTCTCACACTGGCGCTCGCCGTGGCGCCACTAGCCGCGCAGGACGGACACCGACACGAGGGATTGTGGGGATCTCTCGGGGCAGGCGTCGGGTTCAACCTGACCGAGAACTCGGAAGGCGAGCGCCTCACGGGACTCACGGTCTTCGGGCGTGGCGGCTATGCGCTCGCCCAGAAGTGGCTCGTGGGTGCAGACCTGATTGGCTGGCACCACAGCGAGAGCGACGTCGACCTCACCCGGGGCCTGGTGGGCGGTACGGTGCTCTTCTATCCGAGCATGAACGGTGGGTTCTACTTCAAGGGGAGCATCGGCGGCGCCTTCTCGCGCGTCTCCGCCGGCGTCGCGAGTGACGGCACGACGTGGGGCTTCGGATCCACCCTCGGCCTCGGCTACGACGTTCGGCTCGGGAGCAGCGTCTATCTCACCCTGGGTGCCGACTGGCTGTTCCAGGACGTCAGCATCAACACGAAGAGCGACAATCAGCTCGGTATGCTGACGCTTGGCCTGACGTTCTTTTAGCAGAGCGAGTTCGGCAAAGGTCTTGCAGTACTGACAGACTCCGGAATCGCAACGCACTACCCGAGGACAGTGCCATGGACGACGTCAGCAGAGCCGGACCCCATACTCGCATCATTCACGGTGGGCAGCAGGCCGATCCGCATACGGGAGCGGTCAGCATGCCTATTTATCAAACCTCGACGTTCGCCTTCACGGACGCGGACGAAGGAGCCGCCCGGTTCGGCGGGGCGGCGGGTTGCAAGTACACACGCCTCGGGAACCCCACGACGGCGGCGCTCGAGAGGAATGTGGCTCTGCTGGAGTACGGCTGTGGCGGGCTCGGCGCGTCCTCCGGCATGGCGGCAATCAACTCGGTGTACCTGACGTTCCTGGACAGCGACGCTCACATCGTCGCGACGGATTGCATGTACGGTCCGTCGAGAACCGTGCTGGAAACCGAGTACACCCGTTTCGGCGTGCAGATGACGTTTGTCGATTCGTCCCATCTGGACAATGTGGCCCGTGCCCTGCGGCCGAACACGAAGCTGGTCTACATAGAGACTCCCGCGAATCCGACACTGAAGCTGACGGACATCGCCCGCTGCGCAGACATCGCTCATGGAGCCGGGGCGTTGCTCGCCGTAGACAACACTTTTGCGTCGCCGTACCTCCAGAACCCGCTGCAGCTGGGAGCCGACATCGTTGTTCACAGCATGACGAAGTTCATCAACGGGCACACGGATGTGGTCGCCGGGATGATCGTCGCGCGCGAGGAAGAGGTACTGGAGAGAATCCGGAAGGTGCACGTCAACATCGGCGGCACCATGGACCCCCACCAGGCGTGGCTCGTGCTCCGCGGCATCAAGACCCTTGGGCTCCGCGTGGAGAGAGCGCAGGAGAATGCGCGTGCCCTCGCCTATTTCCTCCAGCGTCATTCGGAAGTCGCATGGGTGAATTACCCCGGCCTTGTGGACCACCCACAACACGCGCTGATGAAGCAGCAGATGCGCGGTCCGGGCGCCATCGTGTGCTTCGGCGTTCGCGGGGGGTTGGAGGCCGGCCGGCGACTGATCGACAGTGTCGAGCTTGCCACACTGGCGGTCAGCCTCGGTGGGATCGAGACGCTGATCGAGCACCCGGCCTCGATGACGCACGCCGGAGTCGCCCTCGAGGAACGGCTCAAGGCCGGAATCACGGACGATCTGGTCCGCATCGCCGTGGGATGCGAGGACTACGACGACCTCGAGAAGGACCTCGAGCAGGCCCTCGAGAAAGCGACAACCGAAGCAGTGGCCGGCGCTCGTTAGGCCGGTCGGACGCCCCGCATTACGTCAGAACCTCCTCCATGGCTGGATCGTTGTCGATGTAGGCCTCGTGGACCTTCAGGTACGTGGTTCGCGTCAGCTCGTCGGTCTCGGCCGGCGTCAGGAATCCGTCGCTGAATCCGGGGGCATCCGGATCGATCGCGAGGCGCGCCGCGTTCACGAAATGCGAGATCAGCTCCTTCGGGTTCTCGTCCCCGACCGCGACC
>JAUVTH010000027.1 GCA_030601615.1 Gemmatimonadota bacterium | reverse complement strand
CCGCCCACCAGGGTGACGTGGGGATCGACCTGATCGCTTGCGAGGAGGCGATCATCGGACCCGGAGAGCGCGCGATCGTGAGCGCCGGCATCCGTATCGCCCTCCCACGGGGGCTGGAGGCCCAGGTGCGACCGCGATCGGGTCAGGCGCTGAAGCGAGGGCTCACCGTGCCCAATTCGCCCGGCACCATCGATCCTGGTTACCGTGGACCGGTGAAGGTAATCCTCCTCAACACAGCTCCGGGACTCACAGGCGAGGACCTCGCGGGAGCGGCCTCCGATGAATCGCTCCGCGATCGCCTCGCCGCAGGCCTCGCGGCTCGGACCCTCCGCATCGAACGGGGCGAACGAATCGCGCAGCTCGTGTTCGCGCGGTTCGAGCGCCCGGCGATAGAGATCGTCAGCAGTGTGCCGATCGAGACCACGAGGGGAGAGGGAGGATTCGGGTCCACCGGAGCCGGCTGAGCACGCTCGGGCCGGTCGTCTTCCAGGCCGGCGTCAGTCTTCGAGTGACGCGATGAAGCGCAGCAACTCCGCATGGGTGGCCTGGTTCGTCAACACGTCCCGGTGCGCCGCACCCTCGATGGTCACGACGTCGGTGCCGGTTGCTTCTGCTAAGCGCGCGGCCGCCGCCGGACGGACCCTCGTGTCCAGATCGCCCTGAATGATCGTGATCGGCACCGACCCGGCCAGGTCTCGCGCGCGGGCCTCCGGATCCAGGTGGCGGAAGGGCTCGCCCGCCCTCAGTCGCCACGAGGGTTGGAACAGCTTGACCATCAAGCCACCCGGCAAACCACGATCGGAGAAAAACCCCGCCGACACCTCGAACAGGTTTGCCGGCACAGCCACGAGCGCCAGTGCCTCGATCGGCGCACCCTTGAACTTGGCCAGGATCGCCGCGGCGCCTCCCAGCGAATGTCCGATCACGACAAGCCTCCGGCCGGGCCGGATCTCTCGCAAGCGGTCCAGCATGGCCAGCAGATCATCCCGGAAGTGGCGAACCGTGACCGCAGACGCGCGATCACTCCGCCCGTGAGAGCGAACGTCGAACACGAGCACCGGCAAGCCAGCCGCCAGCAGCGGTTTGGCCAGGTTCAGCATCGTGCCCGAATCGCCCGTCCAGCCGTGTATCAGGACGGCGATCGGCGAGTCCGGCCGGACCGACTGCGGTTCGATCAGTGAGCCCCGAATGGCGAGTCCGTCCACAGTCAGTTCGACGGGCGTGACCGGATGACCCATGTCGGCGGCGACCCGCTCCGCGGCTCGCCGGGGCGGCCGCAACGTCATCAATGCGGCCCGATCGATCAGCAACGCGCCGCCCGCAGTGGCGGCCAGTGTCCACATAATCATGCGCCCGAAGATCGGGGAGGCGGTAGCGGTTGGCAACCCGACCGGACAGCAGCGGGCCAGGCTCCCGAGCGAACGTCACATCAGTTGACGCACTGCGGATCGATACCGCACACCAGCACGCCCCCGCACTTCTTGCAGCTGTAGGTCCTGGGGCGGTTGACCGGAGTGTCGCCCGCAATTGTGCTGTAGAAACCAATCACCGCCGTGAATTCGTCGTCGGCGTCCACATGAATTCGGATCAGGTTTCCCTCCCCTGAGTCTCCCACGTCACGCATGCTCACGCCCTGACCCTCGACGGTAAGCATCGTGTGGTCCGGCCGCTCGGGGACCCGTCCCAGTCCCGGATTCTGAACGCGGCCGGCTCGCCCTTTCGGCTCGACGGAATCTCCGATCCGGATATTGTCCCGACTACCACCCACCCGGACGGTCACGACCGGGGGCGCTTGCTGCTGGACCACGCTGAGTGCTGAAGGAATGTCCGGCGTGACGACGGAGGCAGCGGACGCATCCGGCTCCGCGAACCGCAGGACTCCGGCGACGGCGGCCATAACCGCGATGACGACGACGAGAGTGGTGGTGCGCATGCACTCCTCCTGATGAATGGGGTTCTGTAGGATTGGGGCCTCGGACTTACTATGGTAATCGAGTCAGGGCGTCCGTTGCAGTGTCCACCGCCGCGGCAAGCTCCGGCTCTGCGTCCCACCACAGCTCGAGGGCTCCCCGATACAGCTCGGCCGACACGGCACTGCGGCCGAGTCGATCCGCCGCCCTGGCAGCCCGATAGAGGCTTTGAGATCTGAGACCCCAGCCGCTATCCGTGACTCCGATGGAGGAGGGGCATTCAACGACCTTCGAGAAAGCGGCCAGGGCGATAGTGTCGTCTCCGACCGCCTCCGCCAGCACTCCGGCCAGGAAGTGGTCGGCCTGCCTGGACCGCTCGCCGAGCTGATTCAGGAGGAACCGCTGCAGCAGGCGACGCGCCGTCTCCTCGTCACCGCCGTCAGCCGCCATGAGGCCGCGCCACACGTCGGGCACGAGCAAGCCCTCCTCTTCCCAACCGTCGAACCAGGTGGAACGGGCCGCACGGTCGCGGCTGAGTGCCGGGCCGAGACCCATGAAGCTCAGGGCCGCCTGCCTGAGGAGCACGGTCTGTCGGGCTGAGTACCCGGGTCCGGTCCACGCGTACTCCAGCTCCTCGAACGCGGCCTCGGTCTCCACACCTCCCACCCCCACCGCCCCCAATACACGGAGCCGGCCCACGGGGGCGCCTACCTCGCCCGCGAAGATCAGGCTTCCGTCGTCGGGATCCTCCGCCGCGAACGACGCCATAGGCCATCCGGGCTCCAGGACCCGAATGGCGCCGCTCGGGCGGCCTGTGGCCAGGTACACGTTGGCCGCAGCGCCGGGTGCCAGCGCTGCTCCCTCCTGCTCTCTCCCTCCCACCGCCGCGAGCTCCGCAAGCGCCTCATCCGTGAGTTCGCGGGCGGCCCGCGGGTCCCCGGCCGCCAGGCTGAGAACGGCCAGCCGCACGCGGTCCTCAGGCGTCGTGTCCCCGCGCAGCTCCAGCGCCCGGCCCAACCGTCCGAGTGCCGCGCTGGACAACTCCGCCTCCAGGGCGGGCTCCGAATCGCACTGCAGGAGAGACTGGCGCCACAGCAAGTGGTCCGCCCACTCCTCCTGCGGGCGGGGCTGGTCCGGCTGGATCGAGGCCCACCTCTCCAGGTAGGCCTCCGTGCGCTGCGCTCCCAGCGCGGCCCGCTCGCGGTCGGCGTCAGTGACCTCGCCGGGGTCGACCCAATGGATTGAATCCCGTTCCACCGGGCAGAAAGCCTCCTGGTTGTGCGCCTCGCGCGCGGCATACGGGGGAAGGAGAGGCCCGCCCGGGCGCTCGTAGGCCGGGCAGCCCTGTTCGAATGCCGCCTCGGCGATCATACGGTTGATGTCGAATAGATGTCCGTAGACCAGCTGGAAGTCGGGGGACAGCCTTGCGGTCGTCTCGAACGCGCGTCGAGCCAAATTGAGATTGGAACGGGGCTCGGAGGACGCGCCGGCGGAGCCGGCTAGCCACGGGTCCGCGATCTCGAGCGCGCCCAGGAGGAGCCACGCCTCGGTGTCTGTCGAGTCCCGCGCCAGCAGTACCCCGTACGCCCCCCGGGCTCGTACGTAGTCACCCTCCCAGAAAGCTCGGAAGGCGCTCACGTGCTCCCGCAGGCCGGGCCTCAGGTCGCGCTCCTCCGCGAGGCGCTCCGCGAGCCGGGTAAGGCGGGCGATCTCGGGCCCGAGATCCACGATCCGCTCTGGGTTGCGGGCCGTTCTCCAATACAGGGTAAGCGCGAGGTAATGGTGCGGCAGCGCGAACAGAGAGTCCTGGGCAGCGGCCTCCCGGAATCGCTCCTCGGCCTCCTGAAGGCGCCACCCGTACAGTGCGTCCAGTCCCGCCTGGAATTCCCGGTGGGCGATCGGGTTCGGTGATTCGCTCCGCAGCGCCTCGAGCTCGGCCGGCTGATCCCGCAGGTCCAGGATCTCTTTGGTAACCGGGGCGACCAGCACGTCGAGCTCGCGCGTGAGGGCCCGGGACAGTACCGGCTGGCGCACGGCCCGCCCATCGGCAACGTCGTACAACATGGCCTCCATGAATGCCGAGTCGCCCTCCACCTCTGCAGTCAGGGCAATGAGCGTCCCTACCCTCTGGCGCCGGGCGACCTCGAGTCCCAGGTCGATTGATGGCAACGTGGGGTCGGTGAGGCCGAGGTCGTACAAAACGCCCGTGAGGGCGAAATCCGGCACTACGCGGACGGTCTCCCAGCCGCGCAGTTGGCGGGTCAGACGGGCCGCCGCTTGCTCCGCCAGCTCCGCCTCCTCCGGCGTCTCAGCCCGGTGCGTGAATGACAGAACCACGTAAGAGCCGAGGGGATCAATCACGGCATACGCTGGCTGGGGCGATCCGAGGGTCCACCCGAGCTTTCCCGCGGCCATCCAGGCACCGGCGAACAGGAGGAACAGGCCGGCCAGGGCCGCGACCCCCGCCGGCCACCGCCGCCGCCGCGGCTTCGTGGCGATCACTTCGAGCTCGCCGCCTCGCGCGGGTTCGGTTCGGCGCACTCCCTCCGGAGTAATGTCGAACATCCAGGAGAGAACGACGGCGACGGGAAAGCCCACCAGCACGAGCAGGGTGACGACGGTGAGCACCTGCTTGGGCAGACCGAGCCCGCTGGCCAGGATGTCCGACACCTCGAGCGTGGCGAAGGCAATCCCACCGTACAGGGCGGCAACCCGGAACACCCGCCGACGCATCAAATCGGCGAGAAATGTCTTCCAGCGAGGCGGGCGGTCGCTCATGCGGACGAAGATCAGCCGATCCGGCCCGATTGGGCAAGGTGCGCAGCCGCTGGGGTTGTGCGCTCGCGGTGGAACTATTATCTATTAAAAACATAGTAGATGATCTCTGACAGAGGCCCGTTTGTCCAACACGCGGGAATCCGATACCGGGAGAGGACGTGACGACGAGGTTGACGAACCGGGAGCTCGACATCATGGCGGTCCTGTGGCGGGACGGCTCGGGTACCGTGAACCAGGTGTGGAAGGGGCTCGAGGACGACCTGGCATACTCCACCGTCCTCACGATGCTGCGGACACTGGAAGGCAAAGGGCACGTCCGGCACGAGGCGGAGGGAAAGGCATACCGCTACTTCCCCGTCACCCGGCCGGAGGAAGCTGGCGGCCGTGCCCTCGACCGGGTGCTCGACAAGATGTATCAAGGCTCGCGAGAGCTGCTGGTGACACGCCTGCTGGCCGACGAAGAGGTCTCCCCGGACGAGCTGCGCCGCATCCGCGAGCTCCTCGACGAGCGCCTCGGAGAGCTGGAATCATGATCGCCGCATGGATCGTGTACGGACTGGCCGTATCGGCCGTGCTGTGTCTTGCGGCCCTACTCATGGAGCGGGCCGCCCGCTGGATAGGAGGCCCGACGCGCTGGGTGTGGGCGGGTGCGATCACCCTGGGTTGGACGCTTCCGGTCCTGGCCCGTCGGGTCCCGGAGCGTGGTATGGCTGTACCTGCCAGCACCCAGGAGGGGGCAGTCTCCATCGCGGCCGAAGCCGGCTCCGGAATGCTCACCGGCCTGGCCGGGATTCTCGAGGGTGCGTCCGCGGCGCTCGGCGGAGTCTGGAGTCAACTCGGGTCCGGAGCGACCGCCGTGGATCTTCCCCTCACCGTGCTGTGGATCGGGGCAGCCGGGTCCCTGCTGTCCGCCCTCGCGATCACGTATCGGCGCCTTCGTATTCGAGCACGCGCGTGGCCGGTGCGCCGGCTCCACGGCCACCGGGTTCGGGTGTCCGACAACCTCGGTCCGGCAGTGCTCGGCGTGGGACGGAGCCAGGTGGTGCTTCCCCGCTGGGCAGTGGCGTGTGAGCCCAGCCGGCGACGTCTCATCGTGCTGCACGAGGTCGAGCACCTGCGGGCCGGCGACCAACGTCTGCTGTTCGCCGCAGTCGTCGCCGTTGCGCTGATGCCCTGGAACGTATTCGCCTGGTGGCAGCTGCGTCGGCTGCGCCTGGCTGTGGAGCTCGACTGCGACCGCCGTGTCCTGCGGACGGGCGCCGAGCTGCGCGAATACGCTTCCCTGCTGCTCGAAGCGGGAAGCCGGCGCGCAGCGTCGCCCGTGATGGCCGGCGCATTTGTCCATTTCCATTCTCAACTTGGGAGGAGGATTCGGGAGATGACGGAGAAGAGGAAAGGGCCGCGGTACCTGCCGGCGGCAATCGCGACAGCGGGAGCCCTCGTACTCCTGGTGGCCGCTTGCGAGGCACCGGTCCCTACCGATCCGGTAGAGCTGCAGGAGATCACCTCGGGCAAGCAGGTCACACAGCTGGATCCGACGGACCAAGCAGAGCTGCAGCGGATCCTCGAGGAAGAGGGTGAACTCACTCTGGTTGTGGAGGAGGTCGGTGGCGACACCTATGTGATCGACCGGGTCAAGCTCCACGAGCTGCGCGAGAAGGGTCACGCGGAAATGCTCATCGGCAAGCTGAAGGAACACGGCCAGATCAAGCTCACGCTGATTCACGAGGACGGGACGGAAAGCGCGCATTTCGGCGAGGACGTCCAGTTTGGCGATCCCACGTCCAACGAGCTCGTGGAGATCAAGCCGCACGCAGAGGGCGATTACTATTTCGGGGTCGAGGAGGGAGCGACGCGGTACGAGCTGAAACTCCGAAAAGAGGCGACGATCAAGGAATTGAAGGCCGTCGAGAACGAGCCGCCGAGGCACACGGAGGATGGATCTCAGTAGTGTGGAAGCGAGCGGGGGACGTGGCGCCTCCCGCTCGCTCCCGGTGCACCTCTACTGCGGGTGACCGGCGGCCTTGCAATCGGTGAAGATCTGCTCTCCATCCTTCTCGACAAACGCTTCGGGACCCTTACCACGGAACGTGATCGAGCCGTCGGAGAACTCGACCCCTGAAGCCACTTCCTGCTGATCGAGCTGGTAGACCTCGTCTCCCATCCTTAGAGCGGCCTGTGCCACGCCAGGGGCGATCGTGAACATGAAGCTCTTATCGTCGGCGCACTCATACATCATGCTCGATACTTCACCGTGCGGCGCCTGCACCTGCCCCATGCTGACGGGGGCCTCGGCCGCTTCCGCGGCGGCATCGGCCTGCTCCTCCACCGAGTCCGAGGAACATGCGACCGTGCCCAGGAGGCCAGCGGCAATCACCAGCGAGGCATACTTCGATATCTGGTTCGACTGGAACATCTCAACGTCTCCGGTTGCGGTAACCGCGCCACCGGCACGGCTCCGTGAACGAGCAGTCTCCGCTGAGGTGCGGCGACGAATCGCAGATGATACGGACTCGAAGCGGCTCAGAACAGCTTGCCCGCCAGGCTCGGTTCCTTGTCTGTCCGCGTGCCAATCTTCAGGAACGTGGACAGGCGCACGGTCCCCTCGGCATGCAGGGTTTCGTGGATCCGCTGGACGGCCCGGAGAATGTCCTCGAGATCGCCTTCGACGTTGGTACCGTAGGAGTGAAGCTGCGCGTTGAGACCTGAGTCCTCGAGAATAGCGTGCGCACGCTGCACTTCCTTCCGTACCGACACCCCGGATCCGATCGGAATGATCTGTATCTCGGCCACGGCTTTCATGGTGGAGCTGCCATTGTTGCGATCAAGGCGCCCGCGATTCGGTCGCCGCTCCAGTGAAGATCGGTCTGTTGCACTGTGATGAACAGGTCAAAGGCGGGCGCGTCCCGCTACGGGATGGAAGAGGGTCGCGGGTCTTCAGTCCTGGGCGAGCTTGGACCGGTAGTGTCGGAGGATCTTCGGCCGGAAGGGATCATCGTTCGCCACTTCGTCGATGAGGCGCCCCACCCACCGGAGTATCATCCGATCGGACTCGCGGCGGAGTAGCCCGGCCTCCGGAAGGCGCTCGAGCGTGACCAGCAGCACCTCGGCAAGGTGTGCGTCCACGTAGTCCCACGAACGGCCGAGAAAGCGCCCAAGGCCGTTCTTCGCCTCGACCGCCTGGGCAGCGCTCGTCAGCAGTGCGTCCGGATTGGATGCCCAGAAGGCTCGTTCGCTCATCTTCCTCTCGCGCAGAAGGGTTCGGTTAGCAGGGACGCACAGGCCGTGCCTACGTCCACAACTTTGCGCCACAATAACTTACGGAGCTGACGCCACGGTGGCGTTGAGTCACGTCCACAGGCCGGGGACAAGCTGTGGCCTCGCCACTGCCCATCCGGGCGGCAGGCGGGCACGGCATTCAACATACGGGGTGCGGGTCACATTAGGGAGAACGGGAGCGAAGAACGTCGCACCCGCGTCTATCGGTGGGAGATGCTCCTGTGAGGCGCGAACGCCGCTACAGGTCCCTCTTCCGGTACCATAGCCAGCCCACCAGCGTGAGCGCGGCGATCCACAGAAGGCTGCCTGCGATCGCGGGGCCGAGAGCTTCGAGCTCGGGGCCCGGACGCTCGTGTTCCGCGGCCCATTCCGCGGCCCGCCGGAAAGCGGCGGAGTCGTACTGGATGTAGTCCCGCAGACGGTTGAAGGTGGTGATCGGCGCCCACCTCAGGACCGGGCGAAGACCCTCGAACAGGCTGCCCAGACCTCCGACCAGAAGCCTCTCCCCGAAGGCGAACCACGCGAACCACACCGCCATCGCCGGCCCGGAAGAGCGGATCGCGATGGCCGCGAACAGAGCCAGACCGGCGTAGCCGACCCCGGTCAGGAACATCCCTCCGAGCGCCGAGAGCTGCGCGGCACCGAACAAAGTGACGCCGGCAGACAGATCTGTCCCGGCGAGGGCGAACGATCCTCCGACGACGACACGAAGGGCCAGGAAGAGCGCGACCAGGAACGGCAGGAGCAGCACCTTGGCCGAGTACCACTGGGTCTTCGACAGGCCGTCGATGACGTTCTGCCTCGCCGTCCGCCAACTGAATTCCGACGCCACGAGCAGGATGAGCAGCACCGAGGCGAAGATGAAGCCGATCAGCACCTCCTGGCCCAGTATCTGGCCCCATGCGTCCGGGAGGAAGAACGGATCTTCTGGGTCCTTGCGCGCATCGCGGAACTCGTCGAACAGATCCGCGAACGTGATCAGCCCGAACAGGCCGAGTGTCACCCAGGTGGCGGGGCGCTTCCACATCTTCCACATCTCAGCACGGAACGCGCCGGCGATCACGGTACCTCTCCCATGCGCCGCTCGTCCCGCCCGGACGAGCCATCGGTGGGTTCACCGATATCGGCCACGCCCGTGGCTTCCATGAACACGTCTTCGAGCGAGCGCGCCTCGAAAACCAGATGCGAGACATGAATGCCGCGCCCGACCAGCCACTCGTTCAGCGCCGCCAGGTCACCGTCGTCGAGCTCGGCCACGACCCTGTCGCCGCGGCGCTTGACCCACTGCGCTGCCGGATACTCAGCCACCGCCGTCTCGAGCGCCGCGAGATCCGCGGACCGCAGGCCCGCTACTCCGTGGGACGTGACATCCGCTACGCTGTCCTGGCGGACGATCCGACCGTGCTGGATGATCGCGACGTGGGTGCAGGTACGCTCCACTTCCGACAGCAGGTGGCTGGAGAGGAAGATCGTCTTTCCGCGCTCGCCGAGTCCGCGGATGATCTCCCGGATCTCGCGCATGCCCTCCGGATCGAGGCCGTTCGCTGGCTCGTCGAGAATGATCAGTTCAGGGTCGCCCAGCATCGTGGCGCCGAGGGCGAGGCGCTGTTTCATGCCGAGCGAATATGCCTTGAACTTCTGCTTCGCCCGCCGACCAAGCCCCACCAGGTCGAGGACTCGATCGATCTCCTTCGAGTCGAGTCCCTTCACGTCGGCCACGATCCGCAGGTTGTCTCTTCCTGAGAGATACGGATAGAAATTCGGGTACTCGAGCGTGGCTCCGATCCGCCGACGCGCAGCATGCAGCTCGGCCGCGCTCTCACCTCCGAACAGGCGGAAGCGCCCGCCACTCGGATTGATGATCCCGAGGAGGAGACCGATCGTCGTGGTCTTGCCGGCGCCGTTCGGCCCGAGGAAGCCGAACACCTGCCCCGGTTCCACCCGTAGCGAGATCTCGTCGACCGCGGTCGTCTGCCGATACCGCTTGCTGAGGCCGAAGGTCTGGATGATCGGAACGTCCGAGGCGCTCTTCATGCGCTACAGAACGGGGAGTCGATCAACAGAGTTTCAACCGTACCGCGATCTCAGGAGCGCCGCGCGCGGGCCACGAACGCCAGCACGATAATCACGCCGGCTACGAGCCACAGAATGGAATTGGCCGGAAGGTCGGGAGAGCCGCTTCCGGATTCTCCGACGAAGGCCAGACCGCCCACGAGGACCGCGACGCCGACGGCGAGCGCAACGGCGATGACCCGGCGGGAGCCCGGCACCGTATCCGGGCTGCCGGATGCCACTCTCAGGGCCTCCTGGACGTCGGTGGGGCGGGTATCGGGATAGCTCCTCTGAAAGTCCTGGACGAGCTTATCGATCTGCGCCGCCAGCTCGCGGGCCCTCGGCGAGATCCTCGTCCTGTCGGACCGAGGTACGATCGGAACGTAGCTCATGGTCACCCTCCGGCGGTTACGCGGTCGAACGGCTGTCGTCTTTTCCAACATCGCGCTGTCCGGGCCACTGCGCGACCCCCCGGGTCGACATTTACGTCTTCCGGACGCAGTGCGTACCTTCATACCCGAGGCTGTGATCGACACTCGACATTGACGGAAGGAGGGACGGTCATGCTGGAGCCTTCGTACGGGCTCCCCAGCCGCAGGGAATTCCTGCGCGCATCGGGTGGAGTAGTCGGGTGGACGGTTCTGACGGCTCGCTTTCCGGGCGCGGCCAGGGCAGCCGCTGAGGCACGGCTGATGGCGTCGGGCGAACAGCCTGCGTCCCTCGTCTTCCTCAGCCCGGCTGAAGCGGCCGAGGTAGAGGCAACCTCGGCTCTCATCATCCCGACCGATGACACCCCGGGGGCGCGCGAAGCCGGCGCCGTCTATTTCATCGACCGTGCCCTGGGCGCGTTCCTGTCTCCGGTAGCCGGCGGGTTTCGCGCCGGCCTG
>JAUVTH010000022.1 GCA_030601615.1 Gemmatimonadota bacterium | reverse complement strand
GTGCCCGTGGCGCTCGCCATGAAATGGGTGTTCGGGCTGCACGGAACGCCGGTGTTCATCGCGAGCGCGATCTCGATCATACCTCTCGCCGGATACATGGGTCGGTCTACCGAGGACTTGGCCGAGCACCTCGGAGCCGGCTGGGGCAGCTTCCTCAACGCCACGTTCGGGAACGCGGCCGAGCTGATCATCGCGATCATGGCGCTCAGGGCCGGTCTGATGGATGTCGTGAAGGCATCTCTGACGGGATCGATCATCGGCAATGTCCTCCTGGTGCTTGGGCTCAGTATCCTGGTCGGCGGGTTCAAGTATCCTCCGATCCAAAGGTTCAATCGCACGGCGGCGAGCCTCGGCGCGACGATGCTGGTTCTGGCGTCCATCGGTCTCGTGATCCCGGCCATCTTTCACCAGATCGTAGGAACCGATGCTCCCGGGTTGGAGCGGGGGCTGAGCCTGGACATTTCCATCGTGCTGATGGTGACCTACCTGCTCGGATTGGTCTTCAGCTTCAAGACTCACTCGCACCTGTATCTTGGCACCGGGGCCGCAATGGACCGCGGAAGCCAGGAAGAAGCGGGGACGCGCGGGAGAGGAATCTACCGGGCACTCGGCCTTCTCCTTCTGTCCGCCGCGACCGTCGGTGTGATGTCCGAGCTCATGGTCGGCGAACTCGAGGAGGCCGCGCACGATCTCGGCATGAACCAGGTGTTCGTCGGAGTGATCCTGGTGGCGCTCGTAGGCAACGCGGCCGAGCACTCCACGGCGGTCCTGATGGCCGTGAAGAACAAGATGGATATCGCGGTCAACATCGCCGTCGGATCGTCGATCCAGATCGCCATGTTCGTGGCTCCGCTGCTCGTGTTCCTGAGCTACGCGATCGGCCCGGCCCCCATGGACCTTCATTTCACATCGCTCGAAGTCGTGGCCGTGGTGCTGTCGACAGGGATCATGGCTCTGGTATCGGTTGACGGTGAGTCGCACTGGATGGAGGGCGTGCAGCTTCTGGCCGTCTACGTCATGCTGGGCCTCGCGTTCTTCTTCCTTCCCGTGTAGGGGGCTCGGACGAGGACATGACGGGGCAACCCGATCGCCAGATCCCGAGTCTAAGGGAGCGACTGACCGGTGCGCGTGCCCAGCGTCGGGCGTGGATCGGGTGTTGTGATAATGATGTAGGATACTCGCACACATCCCTGAAGGATTTGCGCCCCGGGGTGTATACCGAACAGAAGATCGAAACTCTGAACCGGGACGCGATTCCATGAAGTCTCGTTATCTGGTTACCATCGCCGTGTTCGTCGTAGCCGCCATAGCACTCGGAGGCATCTACCTCCGCCTCAAGCAGAACACCGAAGACACCTCGGAAGACTCCGAGAGCGTGACTGTTGACTCGGCCCGTGCCGAGGCCCGCAGCACGGCTGCGTCCACCGCGTTCGCCACGGGGGTGGCCGTTCCGGTGGAAGGCGCGCCGGTCCAGCGCGGCACTTTCGTGCTGTGGGTCAGCGCCGAGGGGCAGGCCGCGGCTCTTCGCGAGGCTCCACTGCACGCGGAGGTGGCAGGACCCGTGATCGAGGTATCGGTTCGCGAGGGCGACTTCGTAGCGGCCGGCGATGTGATAGCCCGTATCGATCCAGCCGAGTACGAGCTGAATCGCAAGGAGGCGCAGGGCGCCCTGGAGCAGGCCGAGGCCTCGTACCAGGATCTCACCCTGGGCGACGATGCGATCGATGATCCGGAGTTGCTCGAGGCACGCCAGACGCAGGCGCGAATTCGCAGCGGTCTCGTGGGAGCCGAAGCGCGGTTGGAGAAAGCCGTGCGCGATATCGAGAAGACCACGATCCGGGCACCCTACTCCGGCCGGATCGCGAACCTGGTCGTCGACGTTGGCACCCGCCTCATGATCAACGACTCGGTCGCGAAGGTCGTGGATCTGTCGAGCGTCGACGTGGACGTCCAGGTACTCGAGAGCGAGATCGCCGCCCTCGACGTGGGGCGGGACGCCACGGTAGAGTTCACGGCCTTCCCCGGCGAGCAGTTCCTGGCCGAGGTCCTGACCGTGAATCCCGTGGTCGATCCGGTGAGCCACGTGGGTCGGGCCACCGTGCGTCTCCGAAATCCCGGAGCCCGCATACTCCCCGGCATGCATGCCAGGGTGCGCATCGCGGGTCGGCTGTTCGAGGACCGGGTGTCGGTGCCGAAGGACGCGATCGTAGAGCGCAGCCGGAGGGAGGTCGTTTTCGTGTTCGAGCCCGAGTCGGAGGGTTCCGACACGGGCCGGGCCAAGTGGCGCTACGTGACGACGGGGCTCGAGAACGAGGATGCCGTCGAGGTCGTTCCCTCCGAGGACACCGACATGGTGGATGAAGGCGAGATCGTGCTCGTGGGCGGCCACACCACGTTGACGCACGACGCGATGGTGCGACTGACGAGGGCGGACGAAGGCACGGGAGGCACGCAGTGATCCGCGCTGGCAGGGTCCTTCATCAACCTGCCAGGGTCGCCGGAGCCGTAGCGTTGCTGTGCGTGGCGGCTCTCGTGGCGCCGCTGCCCGCTGCAGCGCAGGAAACGGTGAGTCTCGAACAGGCGCTCCGCACCGCCCTGACTCTCAATCCGAACATCGAGTCGGCCGGAGCCGCAGCCGCGGCGGCCACTTCGTCCCGGTGGGCGGACTGGGGAGCATTCCTTCCCACGGCCGATGTCCGAGGCACCCTGTCGCAGACGGACTTCACGACGGTGACCTTCGTGGATCCGACGGGCGTGTCGCAGACCCTGGATGACCCGATCACCGCAACGCGTAAGAGCAGCTCGGCTTCTCTGTCCTTCGGCCTCGCGCTCCTCAATCCAGAGCGCATCGCGAACGTGAAGTCCGGTGCTGCCCGGGAAAACGCCGCTGACTTTCGACTCACGGCCGCCGAGCGGGTCGTGATTCGAGATGTGAAACGTTCGTACTTCGAGGCTCTCAAGCAGACCCAGCTCCTTGAAGTGTCACAGCGCCAGCTCGGGGCCCGGCGGCAGGACTTCGAGGTTACCCAACAGAGGTACAGGATCGCGGCCGCTTCGCGGAGCGACCTGCTCGGAGCCGAAATGGATCTCAGCGACGCGGAGATCAGGGTGCTCGACTCGGAGGACGCGCTGTCACGCGCGTTGCGGCAGCTCCAGGTCACCCTCGGTGTGCCGGTAACGGACACGGATCTCGGATCCATCGGAGTGATCGACGTGGACCGGGTGCCTGACGCAGCCCCGCTCAACGCTGATGCGCTGGTCGTATCGGCCCTTGCTGCAAACCCGAATCTGCTCGCCCTGCGTGAAGACCGGCGAGCCGCGTCCAGTGATCTGTGGTCGGCGAAGGCCACATACCTGCCTCGAATCGACATTGGCTACACGTTCGGCAGGAGCAAGGAACTGGGACGGGACGAGAGTCTGCTCGACTTCTCGCCGGCGAACACGTCGGACGGGTTCGTGATCAGCGGTTCGTGGAACCTGTTCTCCGGTTTCACGCGCAAGCGTCAGACGGCGCAGGCCGACCAGCAGCAGCGGCAGGCGGCGGCGCAGCTCACGGCGCAGCAACTGCAGCTCGAGAAGGATGTGCGCGACCTCGTGAAGGAGCTCAAGCGGCGCAGTCAGCGCCTCACGATCCTGGAGCGCAACGTCCAGCTGGCGGGCGAGCGGCTGGAGTTGTCGCGTGAACAGTATCGCCTCGGCAGTATCCCGTACTTCAACCTGCAGCAGGCGATCGATCGGCTCACGCTCACGGAGCAGTCGCTGTTCCAGGAGCGTTATGACTACCTGATCGGGTGGGCCAATCTCGAAGAGAAGGTCGGCGGAGATCTGAGCACGGGAGCGAGCTGATGGCCCTGTCCGACCTGTCGATCAGGCGCCCCGTCGCGACGGCTATGTTATACCTGGCCGTTGGCGTTCTCGGTGTCGTCTCGTTCTCCCGCCTCCCGATCGACCTCCTGCCGGACGTTTCTTTCCCGACTCTGTCGGTGTGGACGACATATCCGGACGCTGGCCCCGCCGAGGTCGAGCGGTTCGTCACGGAGCCGGTCGAGGCGGTGGTGAGCCGGGTTCCCGCGGTGCGTTCCGTCGACTCGAGGTCGCGCGAGGGGCAGTCTCTCGTTCGACTGCAATTCCACTGGGGGACGGACATGGAGTTCGCGATGCTCCATGTCAGAGAGAGGCTCGACAACCTGGCCGGGAGCCTGCCGGAGAGCTCCGAACGGCCGGTCATCCTGACCTCGGACCCGACGAACGACCCGATCATCTCGCTCGCGATCACCGGTGCAAACCTGGCCGAGCTCCGCGACCTGTCGGATGCCGTGTTCAAGCGCCGGCTGGAGCAGTTGGACGGCATTGCGATGGCGGCTATCACGGGCGGGCCGGTGCGCGAGATCCAGGTCGAGGTGGACGCCGATCGGTTGGCTGTGAACGGCGTGAGCATCGCGAGGGTCACGGAGGCACTGGACCGGGCCAACTACAGCGCTCCCGGGGGGAGCATCCGGCGAGGCCGTTTCAGGTACAGCCTGCGTACGCTGGGCGAATTCCAGAGCGTCGAGGATCTCGAAGACGTGGTGGTCGCGCGACCGGAGGGGGGCGGAGTCGTTCGGCTTGGCGACGTGGCGCGGATCTTCGAGGGCGAGGCCGAGCGCGAGACGGTGGCCCGGTTCAACGGCGAGCCGGCGATCGGACTGCTGGTCTACAAGGAGGCGGGCGCGAACACCGTTCGCGTAGCCGACCGTGTTGACGAGGTGCTGGCTCAGTTGCGGCAGGAGTTCCCGGAGGTGGGAATCCAGGTCGCCTCGAGCCAGGCCACGTTCATTTCGGACGCGATCTTGAACGTCGTTCAGGCGCTTCTCATCGGGGGGGTCCTGGCGTTCCTCGTTCTCTTCCTGTTCCTCAGGGATCCTCGCTATCCGGTCGCCATCGGACTCGCGATTCCGATTTCAGTGATGGCGGCATTCGCGTTGTGCTATCTGGCGAACGTCAGTTTGAACGTGATGTCCCTCGGCGGTCTGGCGCTCGGCGTCGGAATGCTGCTCGACAATTCGATCGTCGTGCTGGAGAATGTCTTTCGCCACCGGGAGGAGGAGGGCAGGGACGCGGCCGAGTCGGCTTCGATCGGCGCAAATGAGGTGGCGGGGGCCATCACGGCGTCGACCCTGACAACCATCGCCGTGTTCGGTCCGGTGCTATATGTAAAGGGAGTGGCAGGGGCTCTGTTCACGGACCTGAGCCTTGCCGTGGCATTTTCACTTCTGGCGTCGCTGCTCGTGGCGCTCACTCTCCTGCCTGTCATCGCCGCCCGCATGGGACGTGGGAAGCCCGAGATCGCAGATGAGGCCGTCGAGCCGGCGAGGGAGATCACGGGCCTGCTTCCGGTCCGCATCGCCCGTCGGGTCGGCAGGGGGATGAAGAACTCGTACCGGTTCGTCGTAGCCTCGATCCGTATCACGTTCTCAGATCTGTTCGGAGCCATCGGGCGTATCACGGCGGCCGTGTTCCGTCCTCTGCTCGACGCGTTCGACCGCGCCTTCGCGACCTTTGCCGAGAGGTACGAGCGATCGCTGAAGTGGTCCCTCGCGCACCGCGGTCTCGTCCTGCTGAGCGCCTTTGGCGGCCTCGCAGCGGTCGGGGCGGGAGCGAGACTCCTCCCTCGCGGCCTGATGCCGGACGTGGACGAGGGGGCGTTCCGGGTGGAGCTGAACCTCCCGGTGGGGACGCCGTTGGAAGTGACGGCGGAAGCGGCGGGCAGGCTGGAAACTGCGCTGCTGGAGATGGACGGGGTCGAGGCCGTGTTCAGTCGCGCCGGACGTGCTCGCGAGGCGGAGCTGGCGACTCGCGAGCTGACGGGCCTCAACAACGCGGCTCTCGACGTGCGACTGGTCGAGGGGAGTCGCCGGGTGACCGACGTCGTCGACGAGTTCCGGCTGGCAGTGGAAGGAACTGGGATCGACCCGAGGGCCGTGTCGATCGAGACCGGTCGAGCGACGTCATTGGGACGGGCACTCGGGGTCGGGGAAGCCGACCTGGCCGTGAAGATCCGCGGGCAGGAGCTCGATAGCCTGGTAATGGTCGCCGAGGAAGTCCTGATCCGCATCCGGGACCTGCCGCAGATCGACGACGCCCGGATCGACCTTCAGCTCACCCAGCCGGAGCTCGAGATCGAGGTGGACCGCGCGGCGGCCGCCCGGTACGGACTGTCGGTGATGCAGGTGGCGGACGCGATCGAAGCGTACCTTCGGGGAGCAGAGACCGACCGTCCGTATACCGAGTTCTCGGACAAGATCGATATCCGCGTTCGACTGCCTGAAGTGGACCGTCAGGCGTTGGCGGACGTCATGACCCTGACGCTCGAAGGAGTGCCGATCCGCGAGCTGGTCACGGCGCGCGAGGGATACGGTCCCGTGGAGATCCGACGAACCGAGCAGAACCGCACGGTCCAGGTCCTGGCCGACATTCGGGGTGGCGGAATCGTATCGGCGGTCGAGGCGGTCGAGGCCGCGGTGGCCGATGTACGACTCCCGGCCCTGACCGCGTTGAGGGTAGGGGGGGAGAACGAAGAGATGAGGGAGAGCTTCCGCTCCCTGCTGTTCGCGTTCGGCCTTGCTCTCTTCCTCGTGTTCCTGATCCTGGCCGCGAAATTCGAGTCCCTCATCCAGCCCATTGTCGTGCTCATTTCGGTGCCGCTGGCGTCGATTGGCGCTGTGGTGGCGCTGGCGCTGGCCGGCGACGGACTCAACGCGATGAGCGGGATCGGATTCGTGATCCTGATCGGAATCGTCGTGAACGACGCCATCATCAAAGTAGACTTCATCAACCAGAAGCGCGCCGAAGGCGCGACAAAGAGACACGCTATTCTGGAAGCCGGTCGGTTGCGGTTGAGACCCATCCTGATGACCACGATCACGACCGTCTTCGGTCTTCTTCCCATGGCTCTCGGGTGGGGCGCCGGCGCCGATCTCAGGGCTCCGCTGGCGGTCGCAGTGATCGGAGGCCTGATCTCCGCCACGTTCCTGACGCTCATCGTGGTGCCGGTCGCCTACTCGATCGTGGTGACGCCGGGGGAGTCAGTCAGCGCGTCGACGGGCGCGGGTCCTGGCGAGCGGACTCTGAATGTTTCGCTGGCGGACGCGGCGCTCGGGCCGGCGTTGACGGACGGTTGAGAATGAGACGAGAGGTTGGTGGCGCTCACACAGAGGTGGGCGGCAAGGAGGGAGGCGGCGGGTGATCGATCTGTCCATCAAGCGACCCGTGGCCACGGCCGCGATCTATATCGCGCTCGTAGCCCTGGGAGCCTACAGCTTTCGGCTGATTCCGGTGGAGCTTCTGCCGGACGTCGACTACCCGCGTCTCACGGTCAACGCGACGTGGGGAGGGGCATCGCCCGAAGCGATGGAGGCCTTCGTTACCTCTCCCCTCGAGTCCGCTGCCCAGCAGGTGAAGGGCGTGCGGAAGATTACCTCCACGTCGCGGGCCGATCCACGGGGCACCGGCTCCAGTGCAGAGATCGACATCGAGTTCGACCGAGACGTGCGCATGGACTTCGCGCAGCTCGACCTCAGCGAGCGGTTCGCGGCCCTGCGGAACGAGCTGCCGCCGGCCGTGCTGCCACAGATCCAGCCCTTCGTGCCTCGGGAGTTCTCTGAGGAGGAACAGCGCTTCCTGAGCTATCAGCTTCACGGTCCGTATACGTTCAGCCGCCTGGCGGAGGTGGCGGAAGAGGAGATCGAGCCGGTCCTGTCCGGCGTGGACGGCGTTGCCGGTGTGGTCATCTGGGGTGGTGAGGACCGCGAGGTAGCGGTCGAGCTGGACAGGCAGAAGCTCGAGGCCCTCGATATTCGTCCGGAGCAGGTGGAGCAGCGTATCCGCGATCTCTCGACTCTGCGGGCTCCGGGATCGCTGGTTCTCGAAGGCCAGCAGGTCACCCTGTCCGTGAGAACTCGCGTCCGGCGTGTATCCGACCTCGAAGACCTGGTGATCCTGCAGCGTCCGGTGGGGGCCGTTCGCCTGCGGGACATCGGCACGGTGCGAGAACAGACAGGCGATCCGACGTCCTACTTCCGGATCAACGGGCAGCCCACGATCTCGCTTTTTGTGAGCCGCGAGTCGGGGACCAACGCCGTTCGGGTTGCGGATGCCGTGAAAGAGGCGGTCGAGCCGCTCGTGGACAGGATGCCGCCCGGCGTCACGCTCGAGCTGGACGTCGACCAGAGTGAGGAGATCGAGAAGCAGCTCACCGACCTGAGGCTGCGCGCGATCGCGGCCGCGATCGTGATACTCCTGGTCCTGACCCTCTTCCTGCGCTCTTTCGGCGCGGTGCTCATTGTGTTCGCGACGATCGCGTTCAGTGTGCTGATCGCCGTGAACATGCTCTACATCGGCGGCTTCTCGCTCAACGTCCTCACGCTCGCGGGGCTGGCTTGGGGCTTCGGGCTGATCGTGGACAACGGGATCGTGGTGCTTGAGAACGTCGAGCGGCATTCGCATCTCGGGAAGCCGCCGAAGCAGGCGGCATCGGACGGTGCCCGGCAAGTCATGCTACCTGTGATCGCGGCGACGGCTACGACGGCGATCGTCCTGGTACCGTTCCTGTTCCTGCAGGGCGAGCTCAGGATCTACTACCTGCCGCTGGCGTTCGCCGTGGCGTTCTCGATCATCGCCAGTCTGTTCGTGGCCTTCACGTTCGTGCCCACGATGGCGGGACGTATTCACCACTGGCGTGCGAGGGTGTACGGAGTTCCTGGCCGCAACGGGAGCTCGGACGCCAGCGGAGCGCCGTCAGTGGAGAGTATGGGGGCGGTCGGCCCCCGGTGGAACCCGAGTAAGGCGGGAGGCGATCCGGCCTACATTCGCGCGTATCGGGCTGTGCTCGGATTTGCTCTCGACCACCCGATCCTGGTGGTCGTGGTATGCCTGGCGGCGCTCGGTGGCAGCTGGTCACTGTTCGACAAGCACGTGACCCGCGGAATCCGTTGGTCGGCGTTCTGGGGCCAGGACACTTACATCTCCGTCAACGTCAGGTTCCCGCGCGGCGCGGGACTCGAGCGGACCGACGCGCTGGCCCGAGCGTTCGAGGAGAAGATCTCGACGATTCCTGAGGTGGAGCGCTACGAGACCTGGGTGCAGCCGCAGTTCTCATTCATCCGCATCACGTTCCCCGAGGAGCTTGAAACGACGCAGGTACCCGTCGCGATCAAGGAACAGATGGTAGCCTACAGTTACCAGTTCTCCGGTGCCGACGTCCGGGTCTACGGCTACGGGCCGTCCTTCTATGGCGGTGGGAGCAGCCCGCCCAACTACTCGCTCAAGATACTCGGCTACAACTATCTCCAGGTGCAGGAACTGGGTGAGGATCTCGCGGCCCGGCTGGAGCGCTTCAGTCGTATCCAGGACGTTGATCCGAACGCCAGCGGCAGATGGTATGAGCGGGACAAGGAATTCGAGTATTACCTCGCGGTGGACCGGGAAGCCCTCGGCGCGCACGACCTCACCGTGGAGGATCTCCTTCGCTTCGTGTCGGCCAACCTGCCAAGTGATCGTCCTCGTGCCCAGATTCTCCGGGTGGGTGCGGAGGAGCTGCCGTTCGCGGTGAAACTCGCCGGATACCGGGAATTCGATCTCGTCGACATGAGGCAACTGCGGATTCCCTCGCCCAGCGGAAGGGAAGTGCGCCTGGCGGACGTGGCCAGCGTCGAGCGCCGGAACGTTCTGTCCCGCATCATCCGCGAGGACCAGCAGTACCAGCGCACGGTGGCCTGGGAGTTCAGGGGGCCACGGAAGCTTGGCGACCTGATCCGAGACGCGGTTGTGGATGCCACGACCCTGCCTCCGGGCTACAAGATCGAAGAGGACGACGACTGGCGCTGGTCGGACGAGGAAAAGACCCAGGTATATATCGCGATCATCTTTGCCGTGCTCCTCATATACATGGTGACCGCGGCCCTGTTCGAGTCGCTGTCGGCTCCGTTCGTCGTGCTGCTGACGCTGCCGCTGGCCCTCATAGGCGTCTTTCTGATTTTCTTCTACGTGGATGCGGCGTTCACCCGAACCGCTTACATCGGAACCATCATGATGGGCGGAATCGTGGTGAACAACGCAATCCTCATCGTCTATCACATCGGCGAGCTGCGGCAGAGCATGCCCACTCGCGAGGCCATCCTGCAGGGGACGCTGGAGCGTGTGCGCCCCATCCTCATGACCACGTTCACCACGGTCTTTGGATTGCTCCCGCTGATCCTGTTCGCTCAGTCACAGGATGAGAACATCTGGAACTCATTGGCTCTCGCGACGATAGGAGGCCTCATCTCGAGTACTTTGTTCGTGCTCGTGGCGATTCCGGTGGCCTATCGTTACGTGGTGGCTCGGAGGGCCTGACAACGACAGGGGGCGCATTGAAAGTCATTCACGATGCGGGCCGAGTCCGTCCTGCGTTCACTCCATCACATCGTTTCCTGATCTGGAGCCTGGTGTGGATCAGCGCCTTGACGGGGTGCACGGCCAACCCGGGTTCGGATGACGGAGGGTCGGCAGCACCCGTCGTCGTGTCGGTCACGGATTCGAGCGGCGTCGAGATCGTCGCGAACAGTGGTGACGGTTGGGATGCCGAATCGACCTGGCGGATCGAGCCTGATCTCCAGGTGGGCGAGCTCGACGGTCCGCTGGCGTTCGGACGGATCTCGTGGGTCGCGCCCGCACCCGACGACGGGATGCTCGTGCTGGATGCGCAGGCACACCTGATCCATCTGTTCGATAGTGACGGGCACCTGGTCAGGAGTTTTGGAGGGGAAGGGGACGGTCCCGGAGAGTTCCGGCGGCCGGCGGCCGTGATGCCGATTGACGGAGGCCGCCTGGCGGTATCCCAAGGGTTTCCTCCGGTCCTGCATTGGCTGACGCTCGCCGGGAAGCACGAGGGCACGACGCGACTTCCGGGTGCGCGTGACGAGGCAGGAACTCGTACCGCGGGATCGTTCGGGTTGTGGCAGGTCACTCCGGCGGGCCGCGTGTTCGTACAGGCCCAGGTCATCGATCCCGGAGCCGAGGACGGCGAGATGCCGGTCGTCCTGCTCGAGGTGGATCCGGATGGCGCATCCGCGCCCGATACGATCGCCGAGTGGACATGGAAAGCCGGCTTCGGGGACGCACCGATCCGAATGTTCGAGCCGGTCCACACCTGGATGCCGAGGTCTGACGGGATCGTCGTCCTCTCGCCCGGACTTCCGTACGAGCTTCAGTGGCACGATGCGTCTGGTGGGCTGCGCCGCATCGTGCGGAGGGACCTTGAGTCGACGCCGGTGAGCGATCGCCACCGGGATCGAGCGTTGACCGAGATGCGCGAGGGGATGGAGTCGGGTGGAGCGCCGGACGACATGATCGAAGACATGCTGGATCGAGTGGAGTTCGAGGATGTCCTGCCGCCTGTGCTGCGGGTCTGGGTCTCCGAACCGGACGGTCGGGTCTGGGTCGGCGTGCATGATGCCGATCGACTCGACTCGGAGGGGGGAGGGCTATTCAGCGGTTGGGTGAACGCCTGGGACGTCTTCGAACGTGACGGGCCGTACCTGGGGAGAATCCCGGCACCCGATGGTTTCACGCTGCGGGTGGTAACGCAGGACGCTCTGTACGGGGTATGGGAAGACGAGTTGGAGGTACCCT
>JAUVTH010000023.1 GCA_030601615.1 Gemmatimonadota bacterium | reverse complement strand
TCGATCCAGATCATCAAACTCGCCCAGATCGAGATCCAGCCGCCGGGGATGTTCGCGATCACGGGAGGCTCGGTGCTCGGACAGACCTGCATAACGCTCACCTCGGGGTCGAACACGGCCCAGGTGGAAGTGACGGTCGTCACGGACGCTATCGAGATCATCGCGCCGGAGGACGGCGTGGAGATGGAGGCGGGCGATACGGGACAGGTCATCGCGCAGCTCATCGGCGTGGCCGGAACCGTCGCCGGTCCCTATGCGCCCGAGGACGCCGTGTTCGCGTCGAGCGACGAAGCCGTGCTCGCGTTCACGGACGACATGGGCAACTTCTCCACGGGGACCTCGGGTAGCGCTACCGTCACTGTTACCCGGGCGGGCCAGGCATTGAACGGCACGGCGGGTATCGGTGTCGTGCGCCAGGACGAGATCCTGATCAACGTACTGGCCGGTGACCCGGTTCTGGCCGCGTTCGCCAACGACCCGATCGGCGCCTTCGTAGTCGGCGACATCGGCGAGTTCGAGGTGTTCGTGTATGATGCCGAGGGCAACATCAACACGAACGAGAGCGAGATCACGGGCGTGACGGTCGGGTCTTCGGATGTGTTGATTGCTACTGCGACGGCGGCTCTGGTGCTGGACGCCTCCGTGCACGTGATTGTGACCGTTGAAGCGGTCGGTGGCGGGACGGCGACGATTGCCGGTGTGGTCGAGACGACCAACGGACCCCTGCCGTTCACAGCACTGTATCACGTGGTTGCGCCTTCGATCACTGGACTGTCGGCGGCAGCCGGCGTCTATGCTGAGACCATCACGATCACAGGTGTTGGGTTGGCGGTTCCGGGCCTGGCCACGCTCGTATACGTGGACGGAGAGCAGCTCGGCAACTTCACCGTGAACTCCGACACTGACATCACGGCCCAGATGCCGACCTATGAGGTGGCGGGGACGCACGAGGTCACGGTCTCCGTGGCCGGGGTCCTGTCGACGGAGGTCGTCACCTGGAACCAGACGAACGCGTGCTACGCGAACGACTTCCCACCGGTGGCCGGGTATGACGGACCGATCGTTGATGCGTCGATTCCGATGCGCTGCAACGGCACGGCTTTCGACCTTTCGGTCGCCGACACCTGGTTCCACGGACTGATCTCCGAGGACGCGTTGGGAGGCGGGACCTCCGTGAGCGTACACTATGCTCCGACGTGGGGCGCGCCGCTCAAGGACATCGACTGGTTCTACTGTGGAGACGCTGGCGTTGCCGGGCCTCCATGGGGTTCCTGCGTGTTCCAGATCGACCAGCCGCCGGCGACGGTGGACCTGGATCTCGGCGTCGGTGACCACGTCTTCATCATGGACGACTATGCGGCGTGGGTAAACGGTGACTTTACGGTGCAGGATTACACGATCATCCTTACGATCAACTGATAACCAGTAGCGACGACGGGATCCTCCCAGGAGGTGACCGTTAGAAGGGAAACGCGGAGCCCCCGGAATATCCGGGGGCTCTCGTTTTATTGAGGACATTGGACCCTACGAGGGCGGGACGCCGGACGATGAGTGCAAGCACCGCGGGCGAGCGTTTCGCGATCGGCCTGGGTGGTAATGTGGGCGATCGCCTCGGCAATCTCCGCCTGGGCCTCCGTGCCGTGGCGGCGCACGCAGACGACCTCAGGGTGTCGGCCGTATACGAGACGGAGCCCGTCCACTACGAGGAGCAGGGGCCCTTCCTGAACGCCTGCTGCATCGGGTGGACCCGGCTGACAGCGCATCAGTTGCTGTCCGAGCTGCAGGACGCGGAGCGGACGGCCGGAAGAAGGCGTGGTGGACCGCGGTTCGGGCCGCGAGAGCTCGACCTGGATCTGTTGCTCTATGGTGACCAGACGCTGGAGAGCGACCACCTCATTCTCCCGCATCCTCGGATCCCTGAACGTGCCTTCGTGCTGGTGCCGCTGGCCGAGATCGCTCCGGAGTGGACAGTCTCCGGACGGGAAGGCAGCTTGCCCGGCACGGTTCGCGACCTGGCGGCACGGGTGGATCGCACGGGGGTGCGTCGCACCAGGCTCAGTATCGAGGCACGATGAACGGAAACGGGAAACAGAATACGAACGGAGACCGGAGGCGCAGGTCCCTGCGGAGCGCGCTGACCAGCGCGTTCCTGGTCGCGATCGCGGCGCTCACGGCGTGTGGCTCGCAGGCGGGAGACTCGAGCCGCACCGACCGGGCCGAGCCCGATACCGCCCTCAAGCGCCTGGCGGCCGAGCTTCTTCCGGCCGCCGAAATGAGGTCGGGTCTTCCGGCCCGGGGCCCGATCCGGCTCGCCACGCGCTCCAGGGAGGACCTGGAAGCGTTCCTGGTGGCCGAGATGGCCAGGCAGTTGCCACCGGACCGCCTGGAGGCCGTCGTGCGAACCTACGCGCGCCTGGGGCTCGTGCCGGACGATCTCGATCTCGAGCCCCTGATCCGATCACTGCTCCTGGAGCAGGTGGTGGGCTACTACGACCCGGCCCGCGACACCCTGTACGTGGTCGACCGAGTGGACCCGGACCTGGTGGAGCCGGTCCTGCTGCACGAGATCGTGCACGCCCTGCAGGACCAGTACGTGGATCTCGATTCGCTGATGGAGGCCAACCGGGAGCGGAACGACCGCGGCACGGCGGCCCAGGCGGCGATGGAGGGCCACGCCACGTTCGCCATGCTGGAATGGCAGCTCGCCCGTATGGCCGGTGACGCGGACCTCACGGCTCTGCCCGGTTTCGAGAGCCTGCTCGGGGACGACCCGCTGGCGGCGGCGGGACTCGAGATGCCCGTGTTGAGCGAGGCTCCAGCGGTCATCCGCGAGTCGCTCCTGTTTCCCTACCTGGGAGGTCTCGTCTACCTGCAGAAGCACTGGTCCGGGCCGTGGGGCCGTGTGCCTCCTCTGGGCAGCGAGATGCCCGTGTCCACCGAGCAGATCCTCCACCCCGAGCGTTTCGCGCCCGGGCAAGAGGACATGCCCACCCTCGTCTGGTTCGGCGACGCCCTTCCGGACGGCTGGTCCGAAGTACTGACGGATGACCTGGGAGAGCTCGAGACGCGTCTCCTCTTGCGGGAGTTCCTGTCCAGCCGGCAGGAGGCCGATCTTGGCGCCGCCGGCTGGGACGGCGACCGGTTCCGGCTGCTGGACGGCCCGAACGGCGAATCCCTCCTGTGGGTAACCGTGTGGGACACGGATCGGGACGCTCGCGAGTTCGAAACGGCGGTCCGCGAAGCCCTCACCCGGAGATACGATGGCGATCCGCGTACGGCGGACCGAGAGCCCAGGGTCACGCGAGGATCAAAGGGTCAGCGCCCCGTGGTCGTCGTGTGGGACCTTCCCGCGGGACCCAACGACGAAGCCGAGCTCGACAGCATTGCGGAGTTCGAGCTCGAAGAGCTGAGCTCCCCCCGGACCATTCCATGACCGTAATCCGGGTCGAAGTTCCGGCGTCCGCCCGGACGGGCTACGAGATCCGCGTAGACCCGGGGGGCCTGGATCGCCTGGCCGATGTGTGTGCCGCCGCGCCCGCGCACCGATATGCGGTGATCGCCGACAGTCATGTGGCCCAGCTTTACGGCCGGAGAGCCCTCTCGGCGCTCGAGACGGGTGGCCTCGACGCTGCGATGTTCTCCTTTCCGGCGGGCGAGTGGAACAAGTCCGCCGCTCAGTGGGCCGATCTGTGCTCCGAGCTGATGGGCGAGGGGTTCGGTCGGGACTCCGTCGTCATCGCGCTCGGCGGTGGGGTGACCGGAGACCTCGCCGGATTCGTGGCCTCGACCTACATGCGGGGCGTCCCCGTGATCCAGGTCCCGACCACGCTTCTTTCGATGGTCGACAGCTCCGTCGGCGGCAAGACCGGTATCGACGCCGGCCAGGTCAAGAACGCGATCGGGACGCTTCACCACCCGGCAGCGGTCCTGGTGGATCCGGAGCTGCTATCCACGCTTCCGAAGTATCAGCGGGTCTCGGGAATCGCGGAGGCCGTCAAGGTGGCCGCGATCCGCGACGCCGAGTTCTTCGACTGGATCTCGGATCGCTCGGTGGCCCTGGAGAGCGGTGACCTGGAAGCGACCACGGCCCTCATCGAGCGAAGCGTCCGGAGCAAGGCCGAGGTCGTCGTCGCCGATCCCGAGGAGCGGGGACTGAGGGCGATTCTCAACTTCGGCCACACATTCGGTCACGCACTCGAGTCGCTGAGCGGGTTCGCCGTGCTGCACGGGGAGGCCGTGGCGGCGGGGATGCGGATGGAAGCTCGTCTCGGCGAGAGTCTCGGGGTGACCACACCTGGCGTCGGAGAGATCCTCGACGAGGTCCTTGCCCGGTGCGGATTTCCGGAGATCCTGGAGCCACCGCTGGACGTAGATGAGCTGCTGGAGCGGGCCCGCCCCGACAAAAAGGCGCGAGGCGGCGCCCTGCGCTGGGTTCTGCTCTCGGAGCTCGGCGCCGTGGCGCTGGCGCAGGATGGTGAATTCACGCACGAGATACCGGCCGAGGTATGCCGCGATCCACTGAGCGACGCTTTACGTATCGCCTTCGAGGCTGCAGATTCCACGGCGTAGACGGGAACAGGCTGTAGTTCTTCAACAGCCTTCCAGAGGAGTTCAGACTGGAACGAGCGACACGACGAGACCGAGTGGGCCGACGGAGGGCTTCTTGGAGGTAAGACAAGAGGCCTCCGGGGTTTCCGCAGCTTTCTACGCACAGCGTGAGAAGCGGCCCGACGATGTGTTCCTGCAATTCGGCACCCGCTCCTGGACGTGGGCGGCGGCGGCTGCGCAGGCGCACTCGCTCGCGTGTTCGTTCCAGGAACTGGGCGTCGAGAAGGGCGATCGCATAGCGATCACCATGCCCAACTGGCCCGAGTTGGTCCTCACCGTCCTGGCCGCGGCCGAGATCGGTGCCGTCATCATTCCGCTGAACCCGGCATATTCCGCGCGCGACATCCAGTTCGTCCTCCGCAACACGGACGCCTCGCTGGTCGTGACAGCGGAGCGGTACGGCGGTGTGGAGTACCTGGAGCTGTTCGAGTCGCTGCTCTCGAAGCTTCCCGGCCTGCAGTACCTGGTGACCGTGGGAGAAGAGGACCTGTGGTACGATGACCGGATCTTCCAGTTCGAGGACCTGGTGTCGGCCGGCCGGGGGCACGCACTGATTCCACCGGAAATGGAGCTCTCGGACCCCTTCGCCATCCTGTTCACGGCGGGAACCTCGACGAAGTACAAGGGCGTGGTGCAGTCGCACGCGAGCCTCTTGCGGACGGCGGAAGCGACGGCCGCCGGCCTCGATATGACGCCTGCCGACCTGACCCTGTGTACCGTGCCCCTGTTCAACATCTTCGGGCTCGGGGTGGCGCTCCTCACATCGATCGTAACGGGTTCGGGCCTCGTGCTTCAGGAGAGATTCGAGGTCGCCGGTGTGCTGGACCTGATCGAGTCCGCGGGCCCGACCCTCCTGCACGGCGTGCCGACGATGTTCGTGATGCTACTCAGGGATCCCGAAATCGACACGGCTGACCTGTCGTCGCTGCGCGCCGGAGTGATCGCGGGTGCACCTGTCTCCCCGAAACTGGCTGAAGACATCCGGGCCCGTATCATGCCGGGCCTCGAGATCGCGTATGGACTCACCGAGACCTCGCCGACGGTCTCAATGACGCTGCCGACGGACCCGCCGGAGAAACGGGCCGGAACCGTGGGTCGGCCGCTGTCCGGGGTAGACGTGCGTATCCTGGACGAAGCGGAGCAGCAGGTGCCTGCGGGGTCGGAAGGAGAGATCGCTGTCCGGGGCTTCAACCTCATGTCCGGGTACTTCGGTCAGCCGGCGGCGACCCGGGGCGCGATGACGGCGGATGGCTTCTTCAAGACGGGTGACCTTGGAACTCTGGACGATGAGGGTTATCTTTACATCGTAGGTCGCAAGCGCGACCTGATCATACGCGGTGGATACAGTGTCCATCCGCGTGAAGTAGAGGACCACCTCCGATCCCTTCCCGCGGTCGCCGATGCGGCCGTCGTCGGTATCCCGAATGAGGTGCTGGGAGAACTGGTGTGCGCCTGCGTCGTCCTGATCGAGGGCGCGCTGGTGACGGAGGACGAGATTCGCGAGCTGTGCCGGCCGACGCTCGCGGAGTACAAGCTGCCGGACGTGGTTCATTTCGTGGACGATTTGCCGGAATCCACGACTGGCAGCTCGCGACGCGCCGAGATCGCCCGCCGCATGCGGCTCGAGCTCGCGGCCCGACGCGACGAACAGGCCGATTGAGAGACGGAGAGACTCTTCGCACCATCCCCCCCGGGAAAGCCGGGGGCGAGGTCGAAGGGCCTCTCGCCCGCCCGAGCGGCGGGTTCTGCCGAGAAACAAACGAGCAGTAGAAGAGAGGACAATGAACGAATTCAATTTGCGCGCGCCGCATAGACCGGCCGCGCCCGCCGACGCGCATTCACCGCACGCGGCCCTCCTGATCGACTTCGACAACGTCACGATGGGGATCCGGTCCAACCTGGGCCAGGAGCTCCGTAAGTTACTGGATTCGGAGATCATCCGTGGAAAGGTGTCGGTTCAGCGCGCGTATGCTGACTGGCGCCGGTATCCGCAGTACATCGCGTCTCTATCCGAGGCGTCGATCGACCTGATCTTCGCTCCCGCGTACGGGTCGACGAAGAAAAACGCCACCGACATCCGGCTTGCGATCGATGCGCTGGAGATCGTGTTCATCCGGCCGGAGATCGGGACCTTCATCCTGCTGTCGGGCGACTCGGACTTCTCGAGCCTGGTGCTCAAGCTGAAGGAATACGGCAAGTACGTGATCGGCGTCGGCATTCAGGAGTCGAGCTCCGACCTGCTGGTCCAGAACTGCGACGAGTACTACAGCTATACCAGCCTGTCGGGACTGACGGCCGCCTCCGACATGAAGAACATCGAGAAGCACGATCCGTGGGAGCTGGCGGCGAAGGCGATCCAGCGCATGACCGAGCGGGGCGACGTCATGCGCTCTGACCGCTTCAAGCAGGTGATGCTCGAGCTCGATCCCAGCTTCAGCGAGAAGTCGATCGGGTTCAGCAAGTTCAACCGGTTCCTGACGGAGTCGGCTTCGCGGGGCATTCTCGGTCTGCACAAGGCGGCCAACGGGCAGTACGAAGTCACCCTCGGGCCGCGTGTCGGCGAATACTCCGACGGTGGCACCGGGTCTGCCGGCAGCTCGAAGCTCTCGGGCAGCGTGTCGACGCCGGAGACTCCGAAGAAGGAGCGGGAAGCGAGCCGCGGCCGTCGCCGGGGGCGTGACGATAGCGGGAAGGTCGATCGAGCGGACACTTCCTCCAGCCGACGCGGTCGGACACGCGGACGGCGCGACAGGGATCTGTCGGGGGAGGCCCCGCCATCCGTGGACGAGGATCGCCTGCGGGAAGCCTACGAGCATCTCCGGTCGGTGGTGGTCGAGAAGGCTGGTCATAGCGGCGCCGTGCGCGACTCCGAGGTCAAGCGGCAGTTGGTCGCGAAGTACCCGGACTTCGACGAAGCGGCGCTCGGCTTCAGGAAGTTCTCCCGTTTCCTGCGCCAGGCGCACGACGAAGAGGTCATCAACCTCGAGCGAACGGGCGAAGGCAACTACAGCATTTCTCCAGTAGAGTCGGATCGCGTCGCGGAAGCAGCGGCGAAACAGCCAGAGCCGAAGGAGCCCGAGGAGAAGAAGGAAGTCTCCGGTGACGAGCGAGGCCGGAGTCGGGCGAGAAAGGACCGTCACGAGCGGTCGGGTAGCAGGCGCGGCAAGGAAGGCCCCAGGACGGATCCTGGTGAGCCCGCGTCAGACGTTGCGGCGCAGCCGGTGGTCCCCGAGATGGCGATCGAGCTCCCGGCCGATGAGCCGGAGGTGAGCGAGGACTCAGCGAAGGAAGCGGAGGAGCAGAGGCCGACGCGTCTCATGGGCCGCAAGCGACGCGATCCGAAGCCCCAACCTGGCGCGAAAGTGGTGCCCGGTCCGGTGGACTCCGCAGACAGCTCCCGGAAGGCGGAGCCGCGGACGTCCGAGAAGCTGGACGGCGGCACGAAGAAGACCACGACCCCGTCGATGGGGCGGTTCCGGCGCGGATCGCGCGGATCCGGCACGGCGGAGGCCGTACAACCTGTCGAGCGGGCCGAGGCCGACGCAGGAGAATCTCCGTCGGCGCCTGCCGCTGCGCCTGCTGCTGCGTCCGCTGACTCGTCCGCCGCCGGCCTGACGCCAGACCGGTCGGAGCTCGTGGAACGGATGGCCCGCAGCTATCAGGGCGTCGGTCGGCGGACGGCAGAGCGCCTGGTGGCGGAATTCGGCAAGACCGTTATGGACGTCATCGACAACGAGCCGGGGCGCATCGAAAAGATCCTCCCGCGGGGCCGCGCCCAGGCCGTGATCGACGGCCGGCGCGCCGAGCGCGAGGCAGCCGGCGACAGCTGAGGTCACGCGCGTCATGAGCGCGACCGACGCTAGCAGGCTGATAGAAGCGAGAGGGGCGCTCCAGGCGCCCTTTTTCGCACGGCCGGCGAGTGTCGTGGCTCCGGATCTTCTCGGCGCGCTGCTCGTTTCCGACCTCGGAGGTGTGCGGACCGCCGGTCGCATCGTCGAGACGGAGGCATATGAGGGTCCGGAGGATCCCGCGTCTCACGCGTCGGCCAGTATCGGCCGCACGCGCCGCAACGCCCCACTGTTCGGCCCGCCCGGAACGGCGTACATCCACCTGAACTACGGTGTTCACTGGTGCTTCAACGCGGTAACAGCCGCCGAAGGCGTGCCGCACGGCGTGCTGATCCGAGGGCTCGAGCCGGTGACCGGTGAGGCCTGCATGCATTCCCGCAGGGGGCGTGACGAGCTCACGAACGGCCCGGCTCGCCTGGTCCAGGCGCTGGGCATCGGGCCCGATCTCCAGGGTCACCTCCTGGACCGCCCTCCCGTATGGATCGAGGTCGGTGTTCCTGTCCCCCCCGAATCTCTCGTCCGGACGACGCGCATCGGAATCCGGCGTGGCGGGGATCTTCCCCTGCGCTTCTACGACGCGCGGAGTGAATGGGTGTCCCGCCGCTGATAGATGGTTTTTCAAGCACTACAGTGAGTCGCATCAGCACTACAGTGAGTCGCATCAATTGACGAAGTCGGCGCGAATCGGTTTCTTGCAGGCGATCGATTCCTCACGCCATGGGAGGACACCATAGAGTTCGGGGCTCTTTCTCTGCTTCCGCCGCTGCTCGCGATCGGTTTCGCGATCTATACGCGCCAGGTGTACCTGTCTCTCGCCGCGGGGATCTGGATCGGTTGGACCATCATCCTGGGCTGGAACCCGATCGCCGGATTGGCCGGGGCCGTTGCGGGGACGGTCACGACGATCACCGATGGGGGCAACGCGAGCGTCATCATGTTCACGTTCACCATCGGCGCGCTCATTGCCCTCGTCGAGGCGAATGGAGGCGTGCGGGGGTTCGTGAAGTGGGTCGAGGACAAGCGCTGGGTCGACGACGGCCGGAAGGCGCAGATTCTTGCCTGGATGCTCGGCGTGATCATCTTCATCGAGTCCAACATCACGGTCCTCGTGGCAGGTTCGATCAGCCGGCCGCTGTTCGATCGGTACAGAGTCTCTCGAGAGAAGCTGGCTTACCTGATCGACTCCACGTCGGCTCCCGTCTGCATTCTGATTCCGTTCAATGCGTGGGGTGCCTACATCCTCGGCGTCCTGGCGACCCTGGGGGTGTCGGAGCCCGTCTCGGTTCTCGTCGCCTCGATACCCCTGAACTTCTACGCCATCGCGGCGCTGGTACTGGCGGGAGTCAGCGCGTTCCGGCAGGTGGACATCGGGCCGATGCGGGCCGCGCAGAAACGGACCGCGGACGGCGAGCTGCACTGGGAACACGCGGTGGCCCTCGCCGACCCCGAGGAAATGGCGCCCCCTCCCCGTGAGGGCATACCTCTGCGACCGATCAACATGGTCCTCCCCATCGTGGTGATGGTGCTGATGATGCCGGTCTCGATGTACGTGACGGGTGACGGCGACATCATGGCCGGCTCCGGATCCACGTCCGTGCTTTGGGCAGTTCTCACCGCCGTAGGGGTGGCCTGGCTGCTGTCTCTCGGCCAGCGCCTGCTGAACCTGGAGCAGTTGAGCCGCGTCAGCCTCCAGGGAGCCGGAGCCCTGACGGGAATGGCTCTCGTCCTCTTGCTGGCGATCACGCTCGCAGCGGTGACCGTGGAGATGGGGACGGGTGACTACGTGGCTGGAATCGTGGGGGGACGGGTCCCCCTGCCGCTCCTGTTGCCGCTGCTGTTTCTCGTCGCCGGCGGCATCGCCTTCGCCACGGGAAGCAGCTGGGGCACGTTCGGCATCATGCTTCCGATGGCCGTTCCCATCGCAACCACGCTGGGTCTGCCCGTGGCGCCGTTCGTCGCCGCGGTACTGTCCGGGGGGATTTTCGGGGATCACGCGAGCCCGATCAGCGATACGACGATCGTGTCGTCGCTGGCCTCCGCTTCCGACCACATCGAGCACGTGAGGACGCAGATCCCGTATGTCGTACTCGCGGGTGGTGCGTCCATCCTGGGTTTCGCTCTCACAGGAGCGTGGCTGAGCTGGTAGCAGGTCGCCCCCTACCCGGGCAGCCTCCTGGCCAGATTGACCCCGCCACGGCGGGCGGTTAGCTTTCTCCAGGGAAGATGTGAGGAGTGTTTTTTGAGCCAACACAAGGGTGTGAGAGCCTTTGATCTTCCGGCGGACGCCAGGCCCCTGAGGGAAGGCGGAGAACCGGGAGTGAAGGTCAACCGTAGCTGACGGGTCTCACAAAAACCCCCTCATGTCAACCTTAGGGGCGATCCGCGGGTCGCCCCTTTTTTTGCCCGGGAAAGGAAACCTGCAGATGCCGATCGCCCGCGTTACCCGGCGGGTGCACTTCTCCGCCGGACACAGACTCCACAATCCCGCGCTCTCAGACGAGACCAACCGCGACACGTACGGTCTGTGTAACAATCCCGGCGGTCACGGACACAATTACGACCTCGAGGTAACGGTCGAGGGCGAAGTGGATCCTGTGACCGGCTACGTGTTGGATCTGAAGCGAATCAAGCGGTTGCTCGAGGCGACGGTCCTTTCGGAGGTCGATCACGCCAACCTGAACACGGACGTCGATTGGCTGGATGGGGTGATCCCCACGGCCGAGAACCTCGCCGTGGCGATCTGGGGGCGACTCGAGAACGGCTTGCCTGGCATGAACCTCGTGAGCGTCCGTCTGTGGGAGACCGAGCGGAACTCGGTCGAGTACCGTGGCGAGTGATTCCACTGGAGGCGAAAGCATGACGGACGGAGACGACCGGACCGACACGCCGGACCTGAGCGCCGTATCCTACGCGGACCTCGTGCGAGAACAACTCCGCCGCCTGGGCGAGGACCCGGAGCGGCACAGCCTCCTTGGGACGCCGGCGAGGGTCGAGAAGGCGATGATGTCGCTGATGAGCGGCTATCGCTCGACGGTGGAGGAGGCGATCGGCAGCGGCGTGTTCCAGGGAGATCACGACAACATGGTGCTCGTGAAGGACATCGAGCTTTACTCGATGTGCGAGCATCACATGCTTCCTTTCTTCGGCAAGGTACACGTAGCG
>JAUVTH010000071.1 GCA_030601615.1 Gemmatimonadota bacterium | reverse complement strand
GGTCGGGGTCTTCGTGCATCCGGCGTCAGGGACCTGCCGTCCCTTCTTTGGTAGAGGTTCGATGAGCGAGAGAGCTGACAGGGCGATGGTGGTACGACTCCTCGTGACAGTCTTGCTGGCCCTCGTCGGGCTCGCCGTCCCATCACTCTCGGCGGCCCAGCAAGCGAGTGAGGATACGGTGGCCGAGGCTCTCGCTGAGCTGCACCTGCTCGTGAACCACCGACGGGTGGCGGCCGGGTGTGAGCCGCTGCGGTGGCACGAACCGACGGCCCGGGTGGCTGAGGCTCACAGCAAGGACATGGCTCGCCGCGCCTACTTCGACCATCTCACGCCCGAGGGAACCGACCTCTCAGAAAGACTCCTCGTGGGCGGCGTGACATGGCACGGGTCGATCGCCGAGAATATCGCCCTGACGGTGCGTGGCCCCGCGACGGTCATCGAGTTGTGGATGGACAGCCCACCGCACCGGTCGAACCTCGAGGACTGCTCTTTCACGCACCAGGGTCTGGGCTTGTACGTCGACCGCTGGACACAAGTACTGGTCGAGCAACCGAGCGGCTGACCCCAGAGACCTGTCCGATCCCGGTGTAGCGCCCCCGCCACACGATCCAGAGTGTCTCCAGGCCGTCGCCTGGACGACGCGCAACCGCGTCACGACCCTCGTTTTCCACACGTGACGAACTGCTGCGCCCGGCGACTTTCGAAGCGGTTCGTAAAGCCCGGTTGACCGGGGGGCTTTACATATCGTCCCCAACATCATATTCTACAAGCCCTTTTCGAATTATACCGGGCCAGTCGCTCGGATCTGCAATAGGCGGGGCTATTGGAGGTCGACGATGGCAATGTGGAAAACCCGGGTTCGGGAGTTGTCCGAATCCGAGCAGTTTCGGGCGCACGATGGCGCCACATATCGCGGTAGCGCAACGGCCCGACTGTTGCGCGGAAGCCACGGTACGGGGCTGGTGGAATTCGCCCTCGTCCTGCCTGTCCTGCTCTTCCTCATGTTCGGCATCTTCGAGTTCGGTCGTATCGGCCTGTCACAGCTGACGGCGAAGCACGCAGTGGCAGAGGCCACCCGATATGCGGTCACCGGGCACCAGCGCACAGATCCGCAGACGGGAGAACCGATCCCTCGCGCCGAGACGATCCGGCAGATCCTGCGGGAGACCGTCGGACCTCTGGCGATCGCTGATTCCATCGTGATCGACCCGGCGGACGGGGGCGGCCCCGAAGAGTTGGTCACGGTCAGCGTTTCTTTCACGTACACTTATTTCCTCCCCGGACTGGAGGACGTGCTTCCTCCGGTAGATTTCACCGTACGGACGGCGATGAAAAATGAGCCATTCATCCAGTAGGCCCGGAGTGCGGGACACCCGCGGACAGGCAGTAGCGGAATTCGCCCTGGTGCTTCCCCTGCTCCTGTTCCTGTTCCTGGGAATGGTCGAGATCGGGAACGCCCTGTCCGTATCGTATACCCTGTCGAAGCTGAGCCGGGAGGCGGCCAACATCGCCTCACGCGGCACCAGCCTCGACACAGTGCTCAACGTGGTCGCAAGCAGTGGGCAGGACATCAAGCTGGCCCGACGGGGCGGATCCGTGGTCACGCGACTCGAGATCAGGAGCGACGGACCGGTGGTCCTGGAGCAGGTGGCGTCGCCCGGTTTCGAGGACCGGAGTCGGCTCGGAGGGGTCGGTAACAGCCCCGTTTCGTTCGCATCGTACGGCCTGGAAACGGGAAACACCCAATACGTCGTCGAGATCTTCTACTATTACAGACCCATCACACCATTCGCGCGCATTTTCCAGGGTGCCTTTCCAGACCCCATCTACGAGCGAGCGGTCTTCTAGGCCGCCGTTTAGACAAAAGGTCCGAAAGGAGCCGTCATGCGAGGTTACGTGTCTCCGGTTTCCGCCCTCCTGAAGCAGTGGCATCGTGTTGCCGGGCGCCTGCTCAGCGAGAGGGGATCAGTCATGGTGATGGTGACCGGCGGGTTGGTCATCCTGCTCGGCGTGGCGGGCCTGGCCCTCGACTCGGGGCGGGCGTTTCTCGTGAAGTCACAACTGTCCCGTGCCGTTGACGCAGGCGTGCTGGCGGGCGGGCGGGCGCTCAGGTCCGGCAGGTCGAGCGCCCGCAACCAGGCCCTCGCGGTCGTACGGGCCAACGGGGTGGAAGCCGGAAAAGGCGCGACATCCGTCCACGTGCACTTCGGAGTCAACGCAGACGGTGAGAACACGGTCACCGTGACGGCGCGCCGCCCCATGCCCACGACGCTCATGCGACTGCTGGGCAGAGAAGTCGTGGACATCGCCTCCACGGCCACGGCCGCGGTACCCCCGGTCGATCTGGTGCTCGTCCTGGACCAGTCCGGCTCGCTCAGGACGGCTGCGGCGTGGGATGATCTACAGAGGGCGGCCCGGGGTTTCGTCACCCATTTCAGCGAGACCATGGACCAGTTCGGCCTGGTTTCCTTCCACACCCGGGCCGCCGTTCGTTTCCCGCTGCAGAATCATTTCAGGCTGGAGACGCAGCGGATCATCGAAGACATGAGGTCGCTGGGGTGGACGAACACGGCGGAGGGCCTCGAACTTGCACACCAGCAGATCACGAGTCAGAGAGCAAGAGCCCGGGCCGTCAAGGTCGTGGTGTTCTTCACCGACGGACGTCCTACGGCGTTCCGGGGCACTATCGGGGGAGAGGATCGGATCCTCGCTGTCGCCGCGTATTCCGAGAACGTGGTGCGCGGGTACTTCGACAATCCGGACCAGATCTCGATGGACCGCTGGGATCGCCCGGCCGCCGATGCCTGTCAGAACGTCGTGAACTGCGAGGAGTGGACGGAAGGCGGACCCCCGCCTCACGGTCTGCGGGGACGTGAGATTGCCCGGCAGCTCGGGCTCGAGGTCGCGGATCGAATCCGGGCGGACGGCGTCTACGTATATACGATCGCGCTCGGAAACCCGCTCGCGTCATCAGAGCTCGCGCGACCGGATCTCGACTATCTCTCCCGCCTGGCCAACGAGCACGGCTCCGTGAACCCGGATCAGCCACGGGGTCGAATGTATTTCGCCCCCACCCCGGAAGACCTGGACGCGGTTTTCAATCGGGTGGCGTCGGACCTCGTGATCCGCCTGTCCCACTGAGACGGCGAGATACTGAGACGGGGAGTTGCGGCGGGTAGGGTGCGGCGACGCGGGGCGTCGCCTCTGCCCGCCGTGTGCCCCGCACGGGTTCACATGGCCCAGGTCTCGCCGCGCCAGCACATCTCCCAGAACTGCCACTCGTAGCGACTCGACAGGACGAACAGGTCCGTCAATCGCGCTCGCTTCTCCGCAGGCACCCCGTCCGCCAGTCGATCCATCTCCGACCTGAGCCAACCGGCAGCCTCTCGGAACTCGTCGGAAGCGTACTGCTCTATCCAATCTGCGTAGCGCTGATCCGCAGGGCGCTCCGACGCGGCGAGGCGTTCGGCGATGTGCACGTAACCCCACGCGCACGGGAGAAGCGCCGCGACGAGATCGGCCAGGTCACCGTCAGCAGCTGTTCGGACCAGGAAGTCTGTGTAGGCCCGCGTCGTGGGCCACATCTGCTCCGCCTCCAGCTCATCGGCCGTGATGCCGAAACGCGCCGCGTACTCCCTGTGGAGGGCCATCTCCGTGTTCAGCGTGAGATGAAGGGCCGCGGCGTACCAGCTCATCGACTCGAGGCGATCGCCTCTCGCCGCAGCCCATGCGAACACGCGGGAGAACTCGACCAGGTAGAGGTAATCCTGGCGCACCCAACGTTCGAAGACCTCTGGATCCAGGGTTCCGTTCGAGATTCCCTGCACGAACGGATGTTGAACCTGGGCGTTCCAGATTCCCCGCGTCGCTTCGTACAGCTCGTCCGTGAACGCCACGTCTCATTCCTCCGCCGCCGTCCCGCGGTCCTGTCAGCAGATCGACGGGATTCCGGGCCAGTACTCGCCGGTCATCGCCATCTCCCAGAACGCCACTTCATACCGGACGGTCGTTTCGAACGCTTCGACCATGCGGTCCAGTCTCTCGGGCCCGGCATCTTTCGCGAGCTTGTCCAGCTCCAGCTGCAGATAGCCGACGTAGCCCGCGAACTCGGGCCCGGCCCAGTTCTCGACGAACGGCCACCAGGGGGAATCGGGATCCAGCCCCTTGCGAACCATCTGCCACGAATCGTGGTAGGCCTTCTCGGCCGCGTACAGCACGGTGTAGGATTCCTCGTACGATGCGTTCTGCGCGGTCGCGAGCAGGAACTGGCTGTAGGCGTGAGTCGTGAAGGAAGGTTGAGTGCCCTTGATCTCCACACCCACCGCTTCCGCACGTTCTTCGAACAACCGAAGCTCGCGGATCAGCGCTCCGATTGCCTGCGTCATGGGTTCCCAATGGCTTGCAGGACCCTTGTGGATGAGCGCCGCGAGGAACGGAATGGCGGCCTCCACGAACAGATAGTCCTGGCGCATCCAGCTGGCGAATGTGTCGTGCGGGATCGTCCCGTCACGCGTCTGAATGAGGAACGGATGGCTCAGCATCCGCTCCCACAGCGGCACCAACCGGTCCAGCTGGGTGGCACAGAAACCCATCTTTATTCCTCGCACGGCTCCGCGCGGTATAGCACCACATGTGCTTTTTCCAGCGTCACGAGTCCTCCGCCGATCATCTCGTCCATCAGCGGCAAGACCTCCTGGATTCTCGCGTCCTCGTCCACGACCTCTACGATAACAGGAAGGTCCATGGACAGACGGAGAAGGCTGCCCGTGTGGATACGGGCGCTCGCCCCGAAGCCGGCGATCCCCTGCACCACAGTCGCTCCGGCGCAACCATGCTCACGCAGCATCTCCAGGAGCGCCCGGTACAGCGGCTTCCCCTTGTGTGGGCCGGCGGAGCAGCGATCGCTCTCTCCGATGAAGATCCGCATCAGGGTGCGGTCGCCCTCGAACGCCTTCATGCGCCTCCTCCCGCTCGCACAACCGTCGTGACCACCGCCATCCCGGCCACCATCGCGATCAGACCCAGCGCGACGCTCCCTCCCACGTACAGACCGGCACGAAGCCACTGGCCCTCCTGGAGAAGGGCCACCGTCTCGTAACTGAATGTGCTGAAAGTCGTAAATGCCCCCAGCAGCCCGATCGTCAGGAAGGGACGAATCTCGGGTGGGACGGCCGATACCTGCAGCCAGCGCACGACGGCACCCAGGGCAAGACAACCGAGGACGTTGACCACGACGGTCCCCCACGGAAAGGTCTCGCCCATCCGGTCGTACACCCAACCGCTGATCCCGTATCGGGCCACGGCACCCAGTGCACCGCCCAGCGCTACGTACGCCAGCGTCACGTTCCGCCGCCCGTCGGATTCAACCCGCCTTCAGGAACGCTTTCAGGTAATCACGATTGAGCATCGCGATCACGTCGATCTTGATCTCCTTCGGACACGCGTTCTCGCACGCCCCGTGGTTCGTGCACGTGCCGAAGCTATCGGCCTCCATCGTCAGGATCATGTTCAGCACCCGGTCCCACCGCTCTGGCTGGCCCTGGGGCAGCAGGTTCAGGTGCGCCGCCTTGGCCGAGGTGAACAGCATCGCCGATGCGTTGGGGCACGCGGCGACGCAGGCACCGCACCCGATGCAGACCGCCGCGTCCATCGACTTCTCGGCGTTCTCCTGCCGGACCAGTATGACGTTCGCGTCGGGCGTGCTGCCCGTACGGACACTGATGTAGCCACCGGCAGCCACGATCCGGTCGAACGCGGACCGATCCACGAACAGGTCCTTCTGGAGGGGGAACCCGTCCGCTCGCCACGGTTCGATCCAGATCTCATCTCCGTCGCTGTACTCCCGCATGTGGAGCTGGCACACCGTGGTGCGCTTCCAAGGACCGTGCGGACGGCCGTTGATGACCATCCCGCACGTTCCGCAGATTCCCTCGCGGCAGTCGCTGTCGAACGCGATCGGGTCCTCGCCCTTCAACTCGAGATCTTCGTTCACCACGTCCAGCATCTCGAGGAAGGACATGTGCTCGCTGGCATCGGTCTCGTACGTGACGAAGCCCCCGCGCTGGGACGGAGATACCTGCCGCCAGACGTGAAGCTTGAGTCTCATTATTTGTAGCTCCGTTGGGTCGGAGGAACGTATTCGAACTCCAGGGGCTCGCGGTGCTCCCGCGGCGCACCGTCCGGCCCGGTGTACTCCCACACGGTCACGTGCATGAAGTTCTCGTCGTCGCGCCTCGCCTCGCCGTCGGGCGTCTGGTGCTCCTCCCTGAAATGTCCGCCGCACGACTCTTCTCGCACGAGGGCGTCGAGGCACATGACCTCGGCGAGCTCCAGGAAGTCGGCGACCCGGCCGGCTCGCTCGAGCGTCTGGTTGATCGACTCTCCATCGCCGACGACCTTGGCATTCTCCCAGAACTCCTGTCTGAGGGCCGGGATCGTCTCGAGCGCCCTCTCGAGGCCCGCGGCGTCCCGACCCATCCCGCACTCGTCCCACACGATGCGACCGATCTCCTTGTGGAAGCTGTTGACCGTGCGAGTTCCATCCAGAGCGAGAAGCCGGGCGGTACGCGCCTCCACATCTTCCAGCGTACCCCGAACCTCGAGGTGGTCCTCGGCGACCGGATCGAGCTTCGCCTGCGCCAGGTAGTCGGAGATCGTGTATGGAAGCACGAAGTATCCGTCCGCTACGCCCTGCATGAGCGCGCTCGCACCCAGCCGGTTGGCGCCGTGATCCGAGAAGTTGGCCTCTCCGATCGCATACAGGCCCGGAATGGTGGTCATCAGGTTGTAGTCCACCCACAGGCCACCCATGGTGTAGTGCGGCGCCGGGTAGATGCGCATCGGCACCTTGTACGGGTCCTCGCCCGTTATACGCTCGTACATCTCGAACAGGTTGCCGTACCGGGCTTCGATCGCGTCCCTGCCCAGGCGCTGGATGGCATCCTCGAAGTCCAGATACACGCCGAGCTTCGTATCGCCGACGCCCTTCCCCTGATCGCACATGTCCTTGGCGCGACGTGACGCCAGGTCCCGCGGAACCAGGTTTCCAAACGCCGGATACATGCGCTCGAGGTAGTAGTCGCGCTCGTCCTCGGGGATGTCTCCGGGGGCGCGGTCGTCATCCACCGTGTTCGACACCCAGATGCGGCCATCGTTACGCAGCGATTCGCTCATCAGCGTGAGCTTCGACTGGTAGTCGCCGGCCACCGGGATGCAGGTCGGGTGGATCTGCGTGTAGCACGGGTTCGCGAACACGGCGCCACGCCGGTA
>JAUVTH010000133.1 GCA_030601615.1 Gemmatimonadota bacterium | reverse complement strand
ACTCGCGTCCGGCTCCCTGCCGGCCCCGCCCTTCCGGTGTCGGATTAATGCAACGGGTGTGCCAAAGATCTGGAGCGCTCTAAGTGTCTACTGTTGAATATATTAAGTCGATTGTAACAGGCCAGTTGCGGGTGCTCCAGTGTTCCGGCTGCGGGATCAGTTGTATCGGAACCGGACACTTCCGGGGGGCCTTTACAGGTTGCTGAAGGACCCTGTTAGTACTCCGAAGCAGAAGGCTGTCGAGTTAGGCCCCACAGGTTAATTTGATCGTCCGTGGCAATACGTGTCTGGCATGTGGAAACTCAGCGTGTGTGGAGTACATGACATGAGACGGACGATCGGAGTGTGGTTCGTGGTGAGCACCCTCGTGTCAGCCGACTGCCTGCGAGCGCAGGATGCCGCTGACTCGGATCCCGACTGGCGGGACCCGTATGACTCGGGCGGACCTTTGATCTTCGAGCAGGCCGCTTACGATGTCACTTACTACGACCTGGCGCTGAGGGTCGATCCGACGGACAGCACGATCGTCGGGAGCCTGCACATGGACGCCCGTATGGTGGCGCCGACGGAGGTGGTCGCCCTCGACCTCGACCCGCTGCTGGCGATCGAATCGGTGTCGCTCACCGACCTCGAGTCCGCTGCCCCGCTTCCCTTCCGGCGGGCGGGCAGCCGGGTGTTCATCGAGCTCCCGTTCACGAAACAGCCGGGGGATGATCTGTCCCTGACCGTCGAGTACGGCGGACGGCCCCGCGTGGCACCCCGCCCCCCGTGGGACGGTGGCGTCCAGTGGGCCACTACGCCCTCGGGCGCTCCGTGGATCGCCACGTCGAACCAGATGATCGGAGCCGACGTGTGGTGGCCGAACAAGGACCACGTGTCAGACAAGCCCGACTCGATGACGATCCGCATCACGGTGCCCGAGCCCCTGGTCGTGGCGTCGAACGGACGCCTCGAGCAGGTAGAGGAGCACGGCGACGGCACCCGTACGTATCACTGGTTCGTCTCTACACCAATCAGCAATTACAACGTCGCGCTGAACATCGCGCCCTACGTAGTGATCCAGGAGGAGTACGAGAGCGTCACCGGGGAGACGTTTCCCGTGATGTTCTATGTGCTACCGGAGAGCCTCGAGGACGGCCGAGCCCTGATGCCGGAGATCCTGGCGCACCTGCGCTGGTTCGAAGAAACGCTGGGCCCGTATCCGTTCCGGGCCGATAAGTACGGGGTCGCGCAGACTCCGCACCTCGGGATGGAGCACCAGTCGATCATCGCGTACGGCGCGAACTTCAACAACAGCGCGATGACGGGCGGAGAGGATTGGGGCTTCGACGCCCTGCACCATCACGAGCTGTCGCACGAATGGTGGGGCAACCTGGTCACGAACGCCGACTGGAAGGACATGTGGATCCACGAGGGGTTCGGGAGCTACATGCAGGCGCTGTGGTTGGAAGACACTCAGGGCATTGAACGCTACCACGAGTACATGGCCAGCATCCGGCCGCGCATCGGGAACCGGCTGCCCACCGCCCCCCGTCATTCGCTGTCGGCCCAGGAGGTGTACGGGAGCGACATCTACTTCAAGGGCGCATGGGTGCTGCACACGCTGCGCTACCTGGTGGGTGAGGAAATCTTGCGGGAAGCGCTCCGCCAGATGGCCTATCCCACCGAGGCCGCAGCCCTCGAGACCGACGGCTCGCAGGCACGCTTCGCATCGACTGCCGACGTGATCACGGTGTTCGAACAGGTGTCGGGGCAAGACCTGGACTGGCTGTTCGAGGCCTACCTCCGACAGGCGAAGCTACCGAGGCTTCTGGTGGAGATCGAGCACGGCGAGGGCGAGAGGACCATGGAGCTGCGGTGGCAGGCGCCGGGCGACCTTCCGTTCCCGATGCCGGTGGAGGTACTGCTCGGCGATCGAACCGTGCGCGTGGACATGGCGGACGGCACCGGTGAGGTGCGTGTGCCGGCCGGCGTGGAACCGGTCATCGACCCGGAGGGGTGGATCCTGCGCGCACGACCGCGCCCGGGATCGCGCCAATAGCCGGCCCCGGACTCCACGCCGGATCGTCATAAAGTCGTGTTAGCTCCCTCGTAGCGGCGGTAGCCCGCGGCGTCCATCACGGACATCACTGGCGATCCCTCGCCGATGTTCCAGGCGCACCCGAACTCACCGTCCCTGTTGATGGCCACGAATTTCTCCCCCGGCCGGTAGTCGATCCCGACTGCCGCGTATCTCTCATCGATGAAGCGCAGAGCGTCTTCGCAGGCTTCCTGCGGCGAGCGTCCCTCGCGCATGCGGGTCACGATGTAGAAAGACGAGCAGGCCTTGATCACGTCCTCGCCGCGTCCGGTAGCTCCGGCCGCCCCCACCTCGTTGTCGACGTACAGGCCAGCCCCGATGATCGGAGAGTCGCCGATCCGCCCCGGAACCTTCCACGACATGCCGCTGGTGCTGGTGATTCCCGCTAAGTCCCCCCGTGCGTCCACCGCCAGGACGTTCACGGTGCCGTGCGTGGATTCCTCGGGACCGCCCAGGAACGCTGCCCGGTCGCCGCCCGCGTCCGGGATGCCCCTGCCTTTTTCGTCCTCCCATCCCTTCAGGTGGTCGGGAGGGCCCCAGTCGTCGTTGTCGGAGCGATTCTCCCGCCACCTCAGCCACGCGGCGCGTGATTTCTCCGTCATCAGGTCCTCCTCGGGGAACCCGAACGAGAGCGCAAACTCCTTCGCCCCTTCGGCCACCAGCATGACGTGATCCGTCCGCTCCATCACGAGACGCGCTACCGAGGACGGGTGCTTGATGCTCTCGATCCCTGCCACGGCTCCCGCGTTGTACGTGCGACCGTCCATGATCGACGCGTCCAGCTGCACCACACCGTCCTCGTTGGGGAGGCCACCGTACCCGACGCTCATGTCTTCAGGATCGAGCTCGATGACGTTCGTGGCTATCTCGACAGCATCGAGAGCCGAGCCACCCGCCGCGAGCGCCTCCCATACCTCTTCGAGCGCAGCCTGCCCGGTAGCGTTCCGGTGGCTGGTGATGATCATCGGGGTCGAGCCAGATCGCCCGGGGCTCCGACCGGCGAGGTCGGCGGGCGTCAGACCCAGCGAGCGGGCCAGGACGGCGCCCGTCGTGATTCCGAAGCTCTGTCCGAAGAAGCGGCGGCGCGAGATGGGGAGGATCATGGGGTCTCCTGGCCGTGGATAGCTGGCGGCGATGTCCTGGTTGAGGCGCGGTTGAAGGTGTTGCATAAGGTAGTGTGGCATCAGGCCAAGCGCCTTAGTTCCGGGGGTGAGAGCGACCGATTGGCCAATGTGGCTACATGAGGCTACATTGTTCACATGAAAGTTGTAGGAATACGAGAATTGAAGAATCGCCTGAGCGAGTACATCCGTCTGGTGCGGAGCGGTGAGAGAGTCCTGGTCACCGATCGGGGCGTCATCGTGGCTGAGATCCGGCCTCCCGAAACACGGATCGAGGAGGATCCCTACCCTCTCCTCAGCGCCGCTGCGCGAGAGGGAAAGGTCCGACTTGGAGCCCCCAATCGCCCGGATCTGTACCCCAAACTCGGGAAGATCCTACCGGACGGAACCGCCCTTCGGTGGCTGGACGAATCCCGGGGTGACCGGTGAATCTGTATGCCGAGTCCAGCGCCGTCATAACATGGGTGCTGTCTCAGGAACGAGAGGAAGAGATCGAGAGCGCGCTGGCCGGAGCCGAGCTTATCATCTCGTCTGATCTCACGATCCTCGAGTGCGAACGGGTCCTTGTTCGCGGCAGTGCGGTCGGCGAGCTGTCGGATGCAGAACTCACGAAGCGGGAAGTGATGCTTCGCACCGCTGCGCAGCATTGGATGCTATTGAGCTTTGATCCTCCTGTGATCGAGCGCGCCCAGCGACCCTTCCCCAATGAACCGATACGCACTCTCGATGCCTTGCACCTGGCGTTCGCGCTGGAAGCCCGCCGGATGGTCGCCGGAGTCCGGATCCTGAGCCTGGATCGACGGATCCGTGAAGCCGCACGTAGTATGGGAATGGAGGTCGTCCCGCAGCAGTAGCGTTTGCCGATCAGCCCGCCTGGGCCTTCACCCGGTGGCAGGCCACTGAGTGACCCGGCTCTTTCGCCTCCAGCGGCGGGGTGACCTTCCGGCAGATGTCCTCCACGATCGGACAGCGCGAGGCGAATGGGCAGCCCACAAGCTCCTCCGTGGCCTTCGGCTGCTCCCCGTGCAGCCGAATCCGCTTCCGCTTCTGGCCTGGACGGATCGTCGGAACTGCTGACAGGAGTGCCTGCGTGTAGGGATGAAGCGGCTCCGCAATCAGGGTGTCCGTGGCCGCCTCCTCCATCACCAGGCCCCTGTACATGACCGCGATCCGATCTGCAATCCGCTCCACGACACCCACATCGTGAGAGATGAACAGCATCGCGATGCCGTCGCGGCGCTTGAGTTCCAAAAAGATGTTGAGGATTTGCGCCTGCACCGAGACGTCCAGGGCCGAGACGGGTTCATCCGCCACGATCAGATCCGGCTCCAATGCCAGCGAGCGCGCGATGGCGATCCGCTGGCGCTGTCCGCCGCTCATCTCGTGCGGGTACCGATATATGAAGTAGGGCTCGATACCCACCCGCTCGAGCAGCTCGATTACTTTCAGTTTGATCTGTTCCGGCGGCACGATTCGATGGAGCTTGAGCGGTTCCGCCACGATCTGACCGATCTGCATGCGCGGACTCAGGGAGGCATAAGGGTCCTGGAAAACGATCTGGAGGCGGCGGCGGATCTTGCGGAGCTCCCTCCCCTTCAACGCCATGAAGTCGGTGCCGTTGACGTGGATGGTGCCACCCGTGGGCTCGATCAGCCGAAGCACGGTCCGTCCGAGGGTCGTCTTTCCGCTGCCGGATTCTCCCACCAGGCCCAGCACCTCGCCGCGGTGCAGGTCGAAGTC
>JAUVTH010000271.1 GCA_030601615.1 Gemmatimonadota bacterium | reverse complement strand
CGTTCGCGGCACCAAGCTTGCCCATACATAGGGCAGAACGGCAACGCCCGACCGTGATTCCGGCCGCCCCGTGAAGAGGGGACGCGCCGGAGCCGGACCGAAGGGCAAAACTGCCGGGGAGGAATCCATGCTTGGTGTCGTCTTCTTCGTGACCGTGGTGGCAGTGCTCACGGGGCATTACCTCCTCGTAGAGAGGCCGCGTCGGATCGCCGGCGAGTCCGCGATGGGCCCGCGCGCGCTGCCGTTGCGCGACCTTGTCAGCCGCTTACCGGCGGGTGTCTTCCTGCAGCCGACCTTCACGTGGGGCCAGGTAAGGCCCGGCGGAGATGTCGAGATCGGCGTCCACCCTCTGCTTCTTTCGCTCGTCGGCCCCGATCCCGAGTTGGAGATCCGGAGCGCCGGGGAGCACGTCAACAAAGGGGATCCCCTGATGACGGTTGGAAGCGGGGAGCGCCAACTCGTCGTCCGATCTCCAATCGCCGGTAGCATCACCGCCGCGAAGGCGACTCCGGCAGGGGATGCCGGCTGGCGTCGAGTGCGAGCGAGTCGAAGCGATTGGACCTATCTGATCCAGCCCGAGGACCTGTCTGGTGAGGTTCCGACCTGGATGATCGGACAGGCAGCAGTCGACTGGACCCGTACTCAGTATGGACGGATTCGGGATCACCTGCTCGAGCGATCCGCTGACGTGGATACGGGGCTTGCCCTCGCGGATGGCGGCGAGCTGCCCGTCGGTGCCTTGAGCCAATTGGATGCCGCTGACTGGGCGGCTTTCCAGGACGAGTTCCTTTCCGCCTGATACCGGCGGTGAACGATACACGGGAGACAGGGGCTCCGCCCCGGACCTCTCATGCCTCAGGAGGCCGAAATGCGGAGACGGTCTGCCGTAAAGACTCTGGCCCTTGCCGCCGGGTCCACGCTCGTGGGCAGGAACCTGGCTCAGGCACGTACGCCAAGCCCGAGAACAGAACTCGCGGCCGCGACTGGCTCGAGTGCCATCCTCGTGGACACGACGAAGTGCATCGGCTGCCGGATGTGCGAACGCGCCTGCGCAAAGGCCAATGGATTGCCCGAGCCGCCGAAGTCTGTCGAGTCGGGGAAGGTGCGGGATACGTCGGAGACCCAGTGGACCGTCGTGAATCGATATGAGACGGAAAACGGCCCCGTGAACGTCAAGCGTCAGTGCATGCACTGTCTCCAGCCTGCGTGCACCTCGGCGTGCCTGACCAAGGCCATGTACAAGACCGAAGAAGGACCCGTGATTTGGCGCGGCGACAAGTGCATGGGTTGTCGTTTCTGCATGCTCTCGTGTCCGTTCGATGTTCCGAAGTTCGAGTACCACAGCGCGAACCCGCGCATCCAGAAATGCCAGATGTGCTTCGACCGGCTACAGGAGGGAGAGATACCGGCCTGTGTGTCCGTTTGCCCGGTGAACGCCACTTCGTACGGCACGCGCACAGAGATGCTGGAGCTCGCCTGGTCGAGGGTATACGGAGAGCCGGACAAGTACGTGCACCACGTCTACGGTGAAGATGAAGCTGGCGGCACCGGGTTGCTGTACCTGGCTTCCGTGCCCTTCGAGCAGCTCGGGTTCCGCACCGATCTCAGTCAAACTCCGTATCCGACTTTCACTCGTGACTTCCTGTACGCCGTCCCGTTCGTGCTGACGCTGTTCCCTCCGTTCCTGCTGGCTGTCAGCAAGGCCACGGCGGGCAATCGTCAGCAAGATTCGGAGGGCTGACCCATGGCAACAGTCAGTGCTGAGACGCCCGGATTCTGGAACGAGACTAGACGCTTCACTCGGTTCCTTGCGGGGGAGATGAAGCCTCGCGGACGGCTTCTGACCCCGTTCAACGTGATCACGCTCGTGATCATGGTGGTCGCTGCGGTGATTCTGTACATCCGCTTCACACAGGGCCTCGGATCCGTTACGAACCTCTCGCAGGACGTACCGTGGGGCCTGTGGATCGGCTTTGACGTGATCACGGGAGTGGCGTTCGCCGGAGGCGCCTACGTGCTCACCTTCATGGTGTACAGCCTGAAAGTGGAAAAGTACCAGCCCATCGTGCGAGCGACGGTCCTGAACGGTTTCCTGGCATACGTGTTCTATGCAGGAGCCCTGCTGCTGGACCTCGGGCGCCCGTGGAATGTGATCAATCCGATCATCGGCAACTCCTTCGGTGTCAGCTCGGTTCTGTTCCTCGTGGCCTGGCACTTCCTCCTCTACATGATCGCCGAGCTACTCGAGTTCGCGCCGGCGATCGCCGAGTGGGCAGGCTGGCCTCGGCTGCGCCGGTGGCTGAATCGGCTGACCCTCGGCGCAGTCATCTTCGGCATTACGCTGTCTACGCTGCACCAATCAGGCCTCGGGGCCCTGTACATGATGGCCCGGGACAAGGTGCACCCGCTGTGGTACTCGGAGTTCATCCCAATCATGTTCTTCGTGTCGAGCATCTTCGCGGGACTCTCCATGGTCATATTCGAGGGCTCGATCACACACAGGGTCTTCCACCACCGGGTGGGACGGGATCTCGAGCGATCGCACGACGGCATCGTCCAGGGCTTGGCCCGAATCTGCGCCGGTACGCTATTCGTTTACCTCTTCCTGCAGCTGCTCGTGTTCGTGCACGGACAAAAATGGGAATACCTGACGACGGGTTGGGGAGCCTGGTATCTGCTCGAGGTGATAGGATTCGTCGCGCTCCCCGGCTGGTTGTTCCTCCACGGTGTGGCCAGGAAGAGCTCGGGAGTGATCCGCACCGCCGCGGCGCTCACCCTCGTGGGGATCGTGCTCAACCGATTGAATATTTCGGTCATCGCCTTCAAGTGGTACCTGCCCGTGCGGTACGTTCCGAGCTGGCAGGAGATTGTCGTTACACTCGCCGTCCTGTCGGCCGAAATCTGGGTCTTCCGCTGGGTGGTCAACCGCATGCCGGTCCTGGACTCCGCTCACGTTCGAGCGGAGGAGGG
>JAUVTH010000204.1 GCA_030601615.1 Gemmatimonadota bacterium | reverse complement strand
GCGGCACGCGTACACTCCGCGGCGGCCAGCGACGACTTCGATTCCGGGTTCGCCTTCAGTCGCCAGTACTGTGGGGCGAACAGCCCAACCTCTTCCTTCCAGGCCCAACCCTCATCAGACCACACGGCCCGCTCGTCGTATCCCCCGGCCGCTATGAACTCCAGGTACTCGCCGTTCGTCACCGGATATCGCCCGATCTCGTATTCGTCCGTCACGACGGTGTGGCGAGGCCGCTCGTTGTCGTATGAGAACCGCCCTTCGGGCGCCCCCATCTCGAACTCGCCAGCCGGGACGCGGATCATCTGACCGGCCGACACCGACTCGGAATCCGGAGGACACTCCCGACGGACGGGAGCGTACGGATCAGTCTCCATGAGGAAAATGGTCTGCAGGACCGTCTCCTGGTGCTGCGCTTCGTGCTCGCGGACGAGCCCGTACACGAAGCCGTTCTCCAGCAGGCGGTTGCCGGAGCCCGCCAGGTCGACCTCGCGAAGCCGCGCCACGACTCGTTCGCGGACACGGGACAGACGGTCCAGCGTGGCGTCACGATCCGGAAGGTCGAGGTCGCCCCGATCCGATCGCGGAGTCCGCATGGCGTCGTATGCATCGGCCAGCGCCGACTCGCTCGACGCCTCTCCCAGTCGCTGGACGAGCCACAATTCCTCGAATTCGGCTATGTGCCCCAGGTCCCATATGACCGGGCTCATGATCGGCGAGTGCTGCACCCGGATGCCGGCATCGGAAAGCGGTGAAACGATATCCAGCGTCCGCTGCCGAACCCTGGCCAGGCCGTCGATGATCGCGTCGCGGTCCGGCACTCGCCCGTCCTGCGCAACGGGACTGTATTCCATCTCCCTGATCCTCTCCCTGATCCTCTCCCTGGTCCTCTCTACAGAGTCCGGCCTCCGAGCCACCGCCGGGAACCGATTCTCTCGGTCCGCCAGTATACAATGGAACGCGGCGGGATGGACCGGACGCGTCTGTTCAGACCCGCGCGAGCGGAACCCCCACGCCCCGTGATATACTTCCTCTGGTGCAGGACCGCTTCAAGTCCCCTCCGCGAGACCCGCTGGTCCGTAGAGGGCTTCCCGGGTTCGAAAACGTTATTGAGCGTGACCGGTTCCTGCCGGCGCCAGAATGGAAGCGAAGCCATGTCCGGTTCGAAGAGCCACACACCGCGAGACCGCGTGCAGGTCAGTGAAGAGGAAGCCCGCCAGGTGGCGGAGGCCGCGCGACAGAAGAAGTGGGACAAGGCCACGTTCGTCCGAGACATGTTCCTCGGCGACTTCCGTCTCGACCTGATCGATCCCTACCCCGATCCCGACGAGTTCATCGGCGACAAGTGTCGAGCGTTCCTCGAAGAGCTCCAGTCTTTCCTGCGCACGGTGGACTCCGAGAAGATCGACAGGGACCGAAAGATCCCCGAGCATGTCCTCGACGAGCTCCGTCGCATGGGCGCGTTCGGCATGAAGATCCCCGAGGAATACGGGGGACTGGGGTTCGGCCAGACCGAATACAATCAGGTGATGGCCATGATCGGAAGCGTCGACGGCAGCATCGTCGCGCTGCTATCCGCGCACCAGTCCATCGGGGTTCCCCAGCCGCTGAAGATGTTCGGGACGGAGGAGCAGAAGCGCGCCTATCTTCCGCGTCTGGCCGCCGGAGCCGTTTCCGCCTTCGCCCTGACGGAGGAGGACGTCGGGTCCGATCCGGCGCGCTTGAGCACCACGGCCGAATTGAGCGAGGACGGCACGCACTACGTCCTCAACGGCGACAAGCTGTGGACCACGAACGGCTCGATCGCCGAGCTCCTGGTTGTGATGGCCCGTCATCCCGGAACCCGGAAGATCTCCGCGTTCATCGTCGAGACGGCGTGGGACGGGGTGGAACATCTCACCGAGCGGAACCACTTCATGGGAATCGGCGGGATCGAGAACTCCAATCCCCGGTTCACCGATGTGAAGGTCCCGGTGGAGAATCTCCTGTGGGATGAAGGCCGGGGCCTGAAGCTGGCCCTGATCACTCTGAACACGGGTCGCCTCTCAATTCCGGCCGTCGCGGTAGGCAGTGGTAAGGCCGCGCTCAAGTTCTCCCGCGAATGGGGCGCGGAGCGGGTGCAGTGGGGCCAGCCAGTCGGACGACACGAGGCCGTAGCCCAGAAGATCTCCTTCATGGCGGCGCAGACTCTCGCCATGGAAGCCGTCGCGGAGCTCTCCGCGCTGATGGTGGACCGGGGCGAGTTCGACATCCGGCTCGAGGCGGCGCTGGCTAAGCTCTACAACACGGAGTACGGGTGGACCGTCATCGACGAGATGGTCCAGGTACTTGGTGGGCGGGGGTACGAGCGGGCGGATTCGTTGCTGGCCCGTGGCGACAAGCCCGTTCCGGCCGAGCGCATGCTGCGTGACTTCCGGATCAACCGGCTCTTCGAGGGCTCGAGCGAGATCATGCGCCTGTTCATCGCCAGGGAGGCCGTGGACCGCCACCTGCAGGTGGCAGGCCCCCTGGTCGAGGGCGATCTGAGCGCGGGGCAGAAACTCAAGCTGCTACCGAAGGTCTTGGGCTTCTACGCCCTCTGGTACCCCAGGCAGTGGATTCCCAAGGCTGCGGGATACGGCCGCTTCGGTCCACTCGCCGGCCACATGCGGTTCGTGGAGCGGAAGTCCCGGAAGCTGGCGCGGACGCTGTTCCACAAGATGGTCAGGCACGGCGCCGGACTGCAGCGAAAGCAGATGCTCTTGTTCCGCGGAGTCGACATCGGGGCTGAGCTGTTCGCGATGGCTGCGGTCGTCTCCCGTGTGCAGATGCTGGTGCGCACGGGCCGGCCCGAATCGGCACGCGCTCTCGAGCTGGCCGATCTGTTCTGCCGGGTCGCGAGGCGGCGTGTAAACGGGCTGTTCCGGGATATGCGCTCGAACGACGACGTGGCCATGTACCGGACGGCGCGGAAGATCCTGGACGGAGAATTCGCGTGGCTCGAGGAGGGCATCGTGGGTCTGCAGGACATCGGTCTGCCTGACCCGGAACCAGTGGCAGACGGCGCGGGGACCAGCCTCGAACCGGAAAGCGTGGGTAGCGGAACAACGGGTAGTGACTGAGCCGGAACGACCGCTAGCGACTAAGCCGGAACGACGGGCAGCGCCCGAGGCTGAACGTCAGCTGCGGACGCGCAGGACTACCTTGCCCGCGTTCTGATTGTCCTCCATGTAGGCGTGCGCTTCGGCCGCCTCGTGCAGATCGAACACCCGGTCCACGACCGGAAACAGCTCGCCCGACTCGAACCGGGGCAGCAGGTTCTCACGGGCTGCTTCGGCCAGGGCGCGCTTTTCCTCCGCGTTCCGCGATCGCATGACGGTTCCGATCACGTGCAGACGTCGGCGCAGCAGGACTCCCAGGTTGAGTTGCGCCATCGTCCCGCCGACCAGACCGACCAGGACGATGCGGCCGCGGGTCTTCAGGCTTGCGATGTTGTCCGTCCAGTAGGTCGCCCCCACGAGGTCCAGGATCAGATCGATGCCTTTTCCGTCGGTGTCGCGGCGGATCACGTCTCGGAATGATTCCCTGCGGTAATCGATCGGAACGTCGAGCGAGAGGCCCCGCTCCTCGAGCAGCTCGAGCTTGCCGGCCGACGCGGTTCCAAATACCCGGGACGCCCCGAAAGTGCGGGCGATCTGGATCGCTGCGGTGCCCACGCCACTGCCCGCCGCATGAATCAGAACGGACTGACCCTCCCGCAGGCCTCCCTGAAGCACCAGGGCGTCGTAGGCCGTGCAGAAGGCCTC
>JAUVTH010000209.1 GCA_030601615.1 Gemmatimonadota bacterium | reverse complement strand
GTGTTGCACATGCGACTCGTGAAGAAGATCCCCTCACCGGTGTGACGTTCAGGGTCTGTCGTCAGCTTGCCTTTTGACAACTCCAAGACAGCGTGCTCTTCATCTTCGAGCCCGAGTTCGTCACTGATTTTCCGAAAGATGCCAACCCCGTTGTCGTTTACGTCGACCAAGATTCGTGCTGGACTCACCTTAGTCCTCACAAGAACTTCGGTGCCACCGGAGTGGTCCAAAGCGTTGTTGAACATCTCCGTGAAGCAGTAATGCAGGCGGTTCTTCGCGTGCTTGCTGACACCAGCTATCTGGGGCTCCACAATCTCGCGCCACGCTCGATCCTCCAGCAGACTTCCATCCAACGGTACACGCTCGACAGCCTCTTCCTCAATCAGGCTATACTCGCGCGCACGAGTTCGACCTTGTGCCTCGAGTCTGCCGCTAGCTACCAGGTTCTTCAGAATGGCATTGATGTAGGATCTAGATACGCCGAAATGTGTCTGGGCGGCACCTGCGATATTCCGCGGATGGTCCTCGACATTGCGCAGAATCCAACGCTCTATTTTCTTCTGTCTACTAGCTTTGGGCATCTTTTGTTTTTGCTTGTGTTACGGTCATTATTTGCCAGTAACAACACCACTATAGTTGCAAATAAGCTGACCGGCAATGGGAGCGACCCTTGCTAGCTGGCACCACACTGCCTCCGGCCGCGGTTTGGGCACCTCCCACACGCCGAGTAGGCGTGCTCGCACTCTGATCTGACACTTCTTGACCGGGTGTCTGGCGCCGGAGCATCTGCAGCTGCCGAGTACCTGACCATCAGGCAGGCGGCTTCAGGTACGACCGCGGGCTGCCCGACCTGTCACAAGTTGCTATAATCAGTCCGCGGCTCCACCTTCCCTCGCGCCAGCGAACCGTGAGCCATGTCTGATCTCCGGCGGGGTCTATCCCTTCGCGGAAAGTTCTTGCTCATAGTCCTGGGCGGTGCTGTGCTACCCCTCGGGCTGTTCGGCCTGTGGCTCACTGGCACGGCCGAGAGATCTGCGGAAGCTCTGCTCCGGACCCGTCTGGACTCTTCGATGGGCAGGGTCGTCGATCGGGTTGGAAGCCGCTGGATCAGCGAACGCTCCCGTCTGCTGGACTTCTGTGAAAGTCCTTCGGTACAAGGCGAGCTTCGCGAAGAGGAACCCACGCCCGGCGCTGCCGACCGGCCCACGGGAGACCTGTCTCCCGTATTCGCCACCAGTCGGACACGTGGTGTCACCTACGCGGACCTGCGTGACGTCTCAGGGGCCACCCGCTGGACCTGGAGCACGGACTCGTCCTATGTCGCCGGTCCGGGGAGCAGCGTTCCCTCCCTCCCGGTCCAACTCGACGTGTTCGAGAACATCTCCGGTGAGTTGATCGGCACCCTCGAAGCCCACCTGAGTCTGAGGAGTCTCCTCCCCGAGAGCACGGTACAGGGAGGGGTCACCGGGTCGCTGCTCGCCGTCTTCGAACCCGGGACAGGGGCGCCGCTTCTCCCTCTTTCGATCGATCCGGAGCTGCTGCAGCGAGAGCGGTTCGTGTGGGCAGAGGAACCCTGGCTGGTGGTGCGTCAGACGCTGCACGAGCCGCGCGTGCAGCTCGCCCTTGCGGCGCCACTGAACCCGTTTCTGGAGCCGTTCGAGAATGCGGCCAGGCGCAACCTGATCCTGCTGGTCATCGTCGCCGTCGGGGGCCTCTCTCTGGCGACCCTTCTCAGCTGGCCCGTGACACGCACGCTGAAGCGGCTCGCTCAGGCTGCGGAGGATGTTTCCCGGGGCGACCTGGACATCCGGGTGGAGGCATCCGGAAGCGACGAAGTCAGCCGAGTGGCCCGTGCCTTCAACGCCATGACCGAGAGCCTGCGGCGTACGCTGCGGCAACTGTCGCAACGTGAAGCACTCGCCTCGGTCGGGGAGTTCGCCGCCTCACTGGCTCACGAGGTCCGCAACCCGCTCACGTCGATCCGGCTCGACCTCCAGAGGGTGGAGGAGGCGCTCCCGCCGGATTCGGATGCCCGCGATCTTCTCGCACGCGCGCTCGGCCAGGTCGAGCGAGTGGACCGGTCTGTCACCGGTGCCCTGCGGGTGGCCCGCAGCGGCAACATCGAGAGCAGGCCGGTCGACCTTCGGCAGCCTCTTTCCGCGGCGTCTCACGAGGCGGCGCCGAGTTTCGAGGCGAGCGGGGGAACCCTCGAACCGCTCCAGGCAGGGGCAGGGCCCCTCCGGGTGCTGGGTAATTCTGACGCGCTCGAGCAGCTCTTTCTCAACCTGCTGCTCAACGCCGCCGAATCACTGGATCGGGGCGGGCAAGCCGGTGTCAGCGTCGAGAGGCATGATCGAGTTCTGCGGATCTCCGTGTGGGACACCGGTCGGGGCATCTCCCCGGACGACATGCCTCACGTGTTCGACGCCTTTCACACGACCAAGCCTCAGGGCACAGGGCTGGGGCTGGCCATCGCGCAGCGAATCGCGGCCGCTCACGGAAGCGAGCTGAAGATCGCGAGCACACCGGGCGAGGGCACCACCGTGACCCGGGACCTGAAGCTCGCCGAGGAGCCTGAGCAGACGTAACAGCCTGGCGGCAAAAGCGTAACGGGTCGTTTCGTTTCGGGCCGTTCGCAGGGCCCGTTCGGATCACCATGTGGCCTGTTTGCAGGGACTTATGATGCGAAGCGTCCTTGGTACGACACTGGCCTGTAGCGACAGCCGGAAGCAGCACGATCAACGGCTTCCCGCGACAGGGAGGGTACCATGAAGACGTTTTCCGTCCTTATCGTCCTGCTGGCCTCAGGGCTGTGGCTCAGCCCCGGGGCGGTGGCTTGCTCAGGTCCGAATGACGGGGCAGGACGCGCGGACCTGCCGGCGTTCGGCAGGGAGTCGCCTTCGCCGCCACAGGATACGACCAGGCTCGTGTTGCGCCGCGTGTGGTCCGGGCCCGGCGTGAACAAAACTGGCCAGCCGACTCCTGACGGGCGCTATCTGACGTTCGTGGACTGGTCGAAGAACAACGATGTCTCGCTGCGCGACATGCAGACCGGAGAGGTTCGTCTGCTCACGGACCGCAAGGGCAGGGACCCGCGGGGAATCAACGGCGACCTGTCGATCGTGTCACCTGACGGCGGGCAGGTGGCCTATCACTGGCTCAAAGGCCCGGAGTGGGAACTCCATCTCGTCGACATCGACGGGACGAACCGCCGGGTGATTCACAATGGCGAAGGCGTCGACTGGATAGCCCCGCGGGACTGGTCCCGTGACGGGCGCCAGATCCTCGTATCGCTGAAGGATGAGGACGAAGGCGAGTGGTATATAGGAATCGTCTCCGTAGCGGACGGATCAACGCGCAAGGTGAGAAGACTCGGGAATCAAGGAACGCTAACCCGAAAGCTGTCCCCCCGCTTCTCACGGGACGCCAGGCACATCGTGTACGACCAGGTGACAGACGAGAAGTCCGGGGTGCACGACATAATCATTGTGGACGCAGACGGGGAAAGGGAGAGTCGACTCGTCGAGCACGAGGGAGACGACTACGTCCTCGGGTGGGTGCCGGACACGGACTACCTCCTGTTCGCGAGCGACCGGGGGGGCACGCTCGGCGCCTGGATCCTGAAGGTCGTGGACGGAAGACCCGCTGGCCCGCCGGAGCTCGTGAAGCCGGACCTGTGGAGCGCCTGGCCCATGGGATTCGCGGCGGACGGCTCGTTCTATTTCAGCGTGAAGGTCTCGACCAAGGAGATCATGC
>JAUVTH010000116.1 GCA_030601615.1 Gemmatimonadota bacterium | reverse complement strand
ATGGCATCGCGACGCCTTCAGCGTGTTCCCCGTCGGCAAGGGCTGGGACATCCAGGTCAACGAGTTCGATTTCCGCGATAACGGCGGCGTGGTCTACGAGAAGAACGGTGTCAGGGTCATCCACTGGCAGCGTTCGCACGCCAAGGATGGCGCTTCGGGCTATCGACTCGACTGGAACGGGCTGTGCTTCGTGTGGACAGGAGACGGCCGCCCGAGCAAGCTCGACGCCAAGTACGCCAAGGGCTGCGACGTCTACGTTACGGAAATGCAGCCCGAGCTGGTGGAGATCAGTTCAGGAGTCCAGGGCGTGCCCCCGTTCCTGGCACGCTACACGATCGACACCCACCACACACCGGGCTACGCGGCTGGCTACGTGGCCAACCTGGTGCAGCCCCGCATGTTCCTGACGACCCACATGCCCTTCGATCCGTACCTCAACGAGGAGGCGGTCGCCGAGGTGCGGGAGCACTGGGACGGGCCATTCCACTTCGGGGCGCCCGACGGCATCGTCGTCAACGGGACGAAGGAGCAGATCTGGGTGCGTGAGGGGATCCTCCCGGACTACCCGAACAGCCGGGCACCCCAGTTCGACTTCACCAACGGACAGCTGGTCGTGCCTCACCCTCCGACGAGCCGCGAGGAGATCCAGGAGCCGTTCGTACGCGAGCAGCAGATCGACCCCGCGGAGTACTATCCGGCGGGCTATATGCCGGAGCTGCTCGAGGATTGGCCGGTGGAAGGAGACCTGGTGGTTCCGGTCGAGGATCTCCCCGAAAGTCTCTTGCAGAGCATGGGAGAGGCGTGGCGTCTCAGGGTGAAGAACCAGAAGGCGCTCGAGGAACAGGGGCAGGAATAACGCCCCTCCCGTCTGACCTGTCCGAGCCAGCCGCTGCCGACTGTTGGCATCGGCTGGCTCGGACCTCGGGTTCGCGCTCTACGATTATGTAAGTCCGCGGAGCAGGGCGCTGACCGGACCTACTCGAAGGACCAGTTCACGATCGGAAAGATCGGGAACGCCCCACCCTCCTTGATGATGTTCACGAGCCCGATCTGGACTCCGTTAAGGGTTCGGGCATAGTTGACAAACGAGAGCTGCAGCCCGTTGTGGAAGTCGGCGGTGTTCACGAAACCCCATTGGAGCCCTTCTCCGCTGCCCTCCGGGTTGTAAAGACCTGTCTGCACCCCCGTCATGGCAGCTTCAGTGATGTTGACCCAGTTGGCCTGCCAGCCGGTGAAGTCACCCTCGGAGAGGCCCAGGATGCCGAACTGCACACCTTCAACACCACCAGGTCGCGTGTGGTTGACGAGCCCGATGTCGAGGCCGGTCATCGCTGCGTTGCGGCCGTAGATGAGGTTGAACCGGAAGCCGCTGATCGCCTGGTCTTCAGGCACGATCTGGATCGGCGTTACCAGCGAGAGCTGGATCGGCTTCGACTGCGCCACAGCCGAGGAAGCCGACGTGGCCAGCATGACACCGAACAGCGCGGCTGACCGGAAGCGCGACGTCATCTTGCTGATCAACTGAGTTCCCCCTGTTGCAGGTTGCAGACTCTTGGTCCTCTGCTAAAAGAATAAGAGTGGCCCAAAGGAACCACCGCCAGATACAGTGAAAGGACCGTTGGATCAGTCCCCGGAACCGACGCTCGTCAACTCCTCTTTATCCTTCAGCGCCTCCATGAACTCCTGCTGCTCCAGGAGGCGACGTTGTCCTCCTTCCAGAACCGCGAGGCGGGACGCCAGCTCTTGGAATTGTTCGCCGGAGCTTTCCTGTTCCGCCCGGCGGATGGCAATCCAATCGTCGAGGAAGTGCCCAAGGCTCCGCGACACAGGTCGCAGGAGAATTACGCCGCCTACGATGGATGCGATGATGATCCAGAAGATCACGGTGGCGACGAGCATGTTAAAGTCCACGGATCCAACCTCCTTCTCTGAACAGCGGACCTTGACGCGCTGATGAATGGCGTCGATGACCCGACAGCCTATCGGTCACTACGTCACTTTGAAACCGTGGGTTTCCGCTGGTCGGTGTCGACGCTTCAAACATCTCGTCCGCCGCCGTGCGAGCAGCGAACCGCCTGGCCTGAGTGTCCAGGGAATACCGGTTTGCCGCTTGCACCAGAATTGGCCACATTATTGGCACCATCCGGTGAGCCCGTCAGCCCCCCCCGGCGCGACCCACCAAGCCTTACCGAATAACCTCCCGGGAGGTGTGCCATGAGTCGGCCTTTGACTTGCGCGCTGGTCTTTGTTGCCTTCCTGGGCCTCGGATGCGGCGACGACGGAGGGACGGAGCCTCCCGACACCGGCAGCATTCGGGTCACCCTGGCCATGGCCGGAACCGATCTGGATTCCGACGGTTGCCTGGTCACGATCGACGCCGGATCGACTCGAACACTTCAGGCCGGTGAGAGCGCGACTTTCTCGAACCTCGAGGCCGGTAGTCACGTCGTCCAACTCACCGACGTCGCCGGCAATTGTGAGGTCCAGGGTGAGTCGGTGCGGACCGTTCAGGTGGCCGGCGAAGCAATCACCGATGTCACTTTTGCCGTAGTCTGCTCGCCCCTGCCTACCGGTTCCATCCAGATCACGACCGTTACCACGGGCCAGGATGTCGACCCGGGCCAATACGCGGTCCTCGTTGGCGGGGAGCCTGCCGGGGCCGTGGGCGCGAACGCCGTGATCACGATCACCGACGTTCCGGTTGGCGACCGTTCAGTTGAGTTGACTGATCTCGCTCTGAACTGCGCGGTGAGCGGCGAGAACCCGCGCACCGTGACCGTAGCCGATGGCGGCACGGTGGCCACGACCTTCGAGATCGAATGCCTTGTTCACATCGGCAACGGCATCGTGTTCGTGTCCGGCCGGACGGGGAGCCCCCAGCTCTACGTCATGACCGACGAGGGAGAGCAGGTCCAGCAGTTGACGGACGCTCCGCTGCAGGCCCTGGCGCCGGATGTCTCACCTGACGGGACCCGGATTCTGTTCTCTAACTTTCGAGCGTTGGGATTCGAGGAGGTGTTCGACATCTACGTCATGAATGCCGATGGTTCAGGCCTCGTCCAACTGACAGCCGGTGACTGGATGGACCATAATCCAGTGTGGTCACCGGACGGGGCCCAGATCGCCTATCAGAGCGATCAGGACGGCGTGGAGGCGGTGTGGCTCATGAATGCCGACGGATCAGGTGCGCAGAAGCTGACCGCTTTTCCAGGCTATTCACCCGCATGGTCGCCGGACGGAACCAGAATTGCTTTCGTCGCTGGCGGCAATGACGACATTGGTGACATCCATATCATGAACGTGGACGGTTCTGGTCTGATCAATCTCACCCCCGACGCAGTCGAGGATAATGCACCTGCCTGGTCCCCTGACGGACAGAGCATCGCTTTCACCAGCAGGGAGCGGGACGGTAACACGTTTACTGATATCTATGTCGTAAGTGCGAGCGGGGGTCAGATCACCAACCTGACGAGCAACCCGGACAGTCATGACTACAACCCGGACTGGTCTCCCGATGGCTCCCGGATCGTGTTCAGCAGCAATCGGGCAAGTGGCAACTATGACATCTACGTCATGGACGACCAGGGTGGGTCCGTCACGAGGCTGACATTCGACTTCGACGCGGGGTTCCCCGACTGGGGCCCTCAGAACTAGAGGACGCCAACCGAGCGATTGCCTTCGAAATCTGCGTTGGGATCCGCCTCCAACTCGGGACCTCGAAGTCGGGCGAGCAGTGTCTGACCCGACTCGGCTACGGACTGCATTCGCTCCTCGAGCAGACGGATCTCGCCACGATAATGTGAGTCGTCGGCCAACTCGTGCGACAGGCTGGAGAGCACTTCCGTCAGCGACTCGAGATGTTGTCCAGCCTCGAGCTGCCCAGCGGCGGCCGCGCGCAGTCTGCTCAGCAGGTCCTGCAACTCCGGGTCTACCACCTCTCTCCCGTCGGTCCGCGGGCCTCCAGCCCCGCGGCCGATCACCAGATCCAGGGCCTCGACGGCTTCGCTCCACGGCCCCGCGATCTCCTGTCGGATCTCGTATGCACGGCGCATGGCATTCCGACTGAGGTCCTGAACCGTGCCGATCCGCACGTCCATCTGCGAACCGACTTGGAGCAGCCTCCGATTGACCGCCGCCACGCGGCCCAGCACGTCCTCGAGATCCTCCACGAGCATGGTAAGGCGGTCGAGGAAGTGGTTGAAGTCGCTCGCGAGCTCTCCGAACTCGTCGTCGGAGCGGACTTCCGCCCGTTGGCCCAGGTCCATTCGCCCGCGCGCCAGGCGAGCTACCGTGGATCGCAACCGCAGGAGCGGCTCCATGCGCACCCGCAGGAGCAGGAAGAGAACGATCGTGTGAAGCAGGACGTTCGCCATCCCGACGACTGAGATCACTCGGGCCTCGCGCCACCACTCAGCCATACGATGCGAGCGATAGCTGCGCACGGAGACACGACCCAGCACATCCCCCGGCTGAGCCGTCACGTGACAACTTACACAGAAGGGCTCCGCCGTTAGCTCGAACGTCGCCGCGTGATGCGGCCCATCGGACCAGTCGGGCGGGATGCCGCGGGGGGTGAAGCCGAACCGCCGCTCGATCGCCTCCACGGTGATGGGCGAAGGCACGATCGCGATCTCGAGCTCGGCCTGCTCGCTGTGTCTCTGAATGATGGGATAGACGGTACGGGCGGCGACCGGGCCACCGCTGTTCAGCATGATGTCCTTCACGTCGCCGGCGAGACGCTCTGCGGCAAGCTCGGTGGCCTCGAGATCCGCCGTCGCGAACTCGTACCGCGCGAGCGCGTAGCGTGCTCCAAGCTCCACGGCCACGATCGCGAACAGCGCGATCATGAAATCGCGGATCATGCGGATCGCGAAAGATCTGTCGAACCGACCACCAGCCGGGCTCGTCATCGTGTTCCTCTTCCTCCGATCGTGTCACGGACCGCGGAGCACCAGAGCCGTCCAGAGGAGCCTGTCCGTATCTCGCTTCGTCCGCAACGCAGTCGAGGCGGAGAGGGAGCCCGGCTTCCCCTCCGCCTCGCGAGAACTCCTGGAGGAGGGACCGGACGCGGCCCTCCGCCACGGCTCCGGTGTTTAGTTGCTGCCTGCCCCGCATGGGTTGGCCGCGCACGGGTTCATCGCACCTGCCCCGCAGGGATTGGCCGCACACGGGTTCATCGCGCCGGGCTCATAGCTTGCCTGGAGGTTCTCGATGTGCGCCGCGAGAGCCGCGAGCTCGACGGAGCTCCACTCCAGGGGCCTCGCGCTCATCGGAACGACCATGCACATCTGAACCATCTCGGCGGCCGTGACTTCCTCGATGCCGA
>JAUVTH010000203.1 GCA_030601615.1 Gemmatimonadota bacterium | reverse complement strand
AATCACGCCTCTCATGTTCTATTGACAGACAGGGGCGCGCCGGCGTTTAGATGCTCTCTGGCCAGACGTACGGAGGCCCGGCCCGGGGGGGTTCCGGACAGGGCCTCGTTCCCGTGGAAGCGTCCGGCCTCAGTTCGAGCTCGCGTCCTGTGCGACGCCGCCGGCGGGCATGTGCTCGTTGAGGTAGCGCGTCATCTCCGTGTACAGGTGCCGGCGTGTGCCCTGTCCCTCGAAGATGCCGTGCGAGCGGTTCGGGTACGACAGCATCGTGAAGTGCTTGTTGTGCTTGATCAACTCGTTCACGAGCGCCTCGAAGTTCTGGTAGTGCACGTTGTCGTCCGCCGTTCCGTGCACGAGCAGAAGGTTGCCCTCGAGGTTCTTCGCGTGCGTGATCGGCGCCCCGGCCTCGTAGTCGTCGGCTGCCTCGTCCGGAAGGCCCATGTACCGCTCGGTGTAGATGGTGTCGTAGTACTTCTGGTGCGACACCGCCGCGACCGCGATCGCCGTGCCGTAGAGATCCGGATACTGGAAGATCAGGTTGAGGGCCATCTCCCCACCGCCGCTCCAGCCCCAGGTGCCGACCCGATCGGCGTCCACGTAGGGTCGCGCGACGATCACCCTGGCCGCTGCTGACAGGTCCGCCACATTGAGCTGTCCGATGTTCCGGTACAACGCCTTCCGCCATTCGCGCCCACGGGCTCCGGGTGTACCGCGATTGTCCACGCTGGCCACTATGTAGCCCTGCTGCGTGAGCATCAGGTGCCACAGGTAATTGCCCCCGCCCCACGAGTCCTGGACGGTCTGTCCCCACGGTTCGCTGTAGCCGTAGAACAGGATCGGATACTTCTTCGAAGGATCGAAGTCCGGCGGATACATCATCCAGGCGTCGAGCAGCGCGTCGCCGATGTCCACCTGGAAGAACTCGAACTTACCGCGGTCCAGGGCGGCCACCGTTTCCTTCAGCTGCCAGTTGTCGACGAGTGTGCGGATGACCTCGTGGTCCGGAAGGCTCACGAGCTCGGTGATCGTCGGATTCCCGAAGCTCGAGTATGTGTGGATGGCGTAGTCCGCGTTGGGGGAGATGTTGTAGCCGTGCGTGCCCGGCTGGTCCGCGGGCGTCAGGCGCTCGGCGCTGCCGCGCCCGTTCAGGCGGGCCCGGTACAGGTAGCGCTGCGTCGCCGTTTCGGGTGAGGCGGTGAAATAGACCCGGCCACCGTCCTCATCGATTCGCTGGACGCCGATGATCTCCCACTCGCCGTCGGTGACTGCCTTCACGTCATCGCCGTCACGCGATACGCGGTACAGGTGACGCCAGCCCGTGCGCTCACTGACCCACGTGAACTCGCGGTCGCCGCGCAGCCACTGCCAGTCGCTCACCGCGTCCAGGTACGCCGCATCGGTTTCCACCAGGATTGTCCGCATGGCGCCTGTCGCCGCATCGCACAGCATGATCCGGTTCTCGTTCTGGTGCCGGTTCATGCGCTGGATGACGATCTCGTCCGAGTTGCCCGACCACTCCATGCGGGGGATGTAGTTGTCCCGCTGGTCGCCGGGAACATCGCACCACGTGGTCTCGCCGCCCCCGGAGCTCACGACGCCGACCCGGGCCGCGGAGTTGGTGCCACCGGCCTTGGGGTACTCCACCGGCACCGTGTACGAGTAGACCGAGTCCGTGTTGTTGATCATCAGGAAATGGCGGACGCCCTCAGCGTCGAGCTGCCAGTAGGCGATGGATGCGCCGTCCGGACTCCAACGAAAGCCGTCCCGCGCGAAGAACTCTTCCTCGTATACCCAGTCGAATGTGCCGTTGATCAGGGTCTTCGTGCCGTCGGACGTGAGCCGTACGACCTCTCCGGAGGCTATGTCCTCGACGAAGATGTCGTGCTCGCTGACGTAGGCCACTCGCTCACCGGCCGGATCGAACTTCGCGAACATGAGGCTGGATTCAGGTCGATCGACGCCGAGCTGTCGGAGATCGAAGTTCTCGAGGTCGAGGACCCAGTAATCTCCGCGCGTGTTCTGACGCCAGACGCGCTTCGAGTTGGTGTACACCAGCAACCTGGCGCCGTCAGGCGACCACTCGTAACCGTGGATCGCCAGGGGCTCCTGTGCTCCCTCCGGGAACAGGAACGAGGCCGACACCATGATCGCCCGCACCGCCGACTCGGTCTCGTACCGCACGATGTCGCGACCTCCGGCCGCTGCCTCCGATGGCTCGAGCGTCGTATAGAAAATGCCGTCTTCCAGCCAGCGCGCCTGCCCGAAGAAATCGCCACGGAAATCTGCTGAGTCATAGATGCGGTCGAGTGTGACCGACGCCCCATCCGTTTCCTGGGCCGTGACCTCGACCGGGGCCACAAGCAGCGAGAGGGTGATCGCCAGTGACACGCCCTGCCAGGCGCTTCGTATCACAGATCTCATTCGGATACCTCTTGGATTACGTGGTACGCCTCACGGGCACGAACGACGCCGCGGGGTCCGGCCGTGCCACCGCGACGCGGCCAGGCAGGAAACTATCGAAGACGGGCTGTCCGCGCGCGCCTCTTGAGGTCGCGCGAGAGGTGAGGCCGGGGATCCTTCTATACGCCGAGGAGCCGCAGGAGATCGTTGAGGAACGCGAAGCTCATGAAGAAGATCACTACCGTGGCGCCTGCGAGGTTCGTGTACCGGACGATCGTCGGATGCAGGGGCCTTCGGATCACTCCCTCGATGGCCAGGAGGGCGAAGTGGCCTCCGTCCAGTACCGGGATCGGCAGGGAATTCAGGATCGCCAGGTTGAGGGACAGGAACGCGACGAAAGCGAAGAACTGCGGCCAGTTCATCCGGTACGCGCGCTCGCTCAGACGCGCGATCTCCACGGGCCCGCTGACTTCCCGCAGACCGACGGCACCAGAAGCCAGGAGCTTGCCGCTCTCCGCGATCATCCGCGTGTGACGTCCCACCTCGGTCACACTGTACGCGATCGCGCCTGCGAGATCCTCGTCGATCAGCTCCGTACCGAGGTGCGCCCCCAGCCAACCGAAGCTGCCTTCGGCGAGGAACTCGGGATCCGGCTGCGGCACGCGGATGTCCCGACCGATGCCGTCCCGGATGACTCTGAGGGTGACGGGAGTGGAGGGGGACATCGGCATTGCCAGCAGCCAGTCGTAGAAAGTCGCAGTGGGCTGGCCCTCCACGGCTACGATTCGGTCGCCCTTGCGAAGTCCAGCTCTCGCAGCCGGCGAGCCCGTCTGGAGCGTGCCCAGCACCGGGGGAAGCGGCGGCAGAAGGGACGCGAGGAGCAGGATCCTGTCCGGCGCGAACGCCGGGATGACGACGTCGAGCAGGGCGCCGTCCGACAGCTCGAGCGTCTGCTTCCCCGCCTCGACGGCCAGCAGCGTCAGGGCGAACTCACCCCAGTCGCCCACTTCGCGGGCGCCCACTCGCACCACGTCCACGTCGGGAGGGATCGCTTCCCAACCGGTGGCTTCCGCCGGGAGGTCCTCCTCGAACACGGCGCTGACCCTCGCCGGGGTCGGAGGGGTGGCTCCGCCCACCGAGCCGAGGACAGCGTAGATTGCGAGAGCGAGCGCCGCGTTGGCCGCCACGCCGGCCACGATGACGATCATCCGGCGGTGCACCTTCTGAAACGCGAACCCGTTCGGCCACTTCCTGCGCTCCTCCTCGGTTCCCTGCATTCCCATGATGCGGACGAAACCACCGAGCGGAATGAGGGCCAGCTGGTATCGCGTCTCGCCGATGCGGAACCGGACCAGAGGGGGGCCGAATCCGATGGAGAACGTACTGACGGGCATGCCGGCCCACTTGGCGGCGATCAG
>JAUVTH010000004.1 GCA_030601615.1 Gemmatimonadota bacterium | reverse complement strand
AGTCTCGCTGAAACGAATAGGGTTCCGTTCGATCTGCCGGAAGCCGCAGCCGAGATCGTGGGTGGTTACCACACGGAATACTCTTCGATGAAATTCGGTATGTTCTTTCTTGGCGAGTATTTTCACCTGATCACTGCCGGGGCCTTGATATCCGTGTTCTTCCTCGGAGGATGGGACATTCCGTTCTGGCAGGGAGATAACATCCGCGTGCTGGCCGATGGCACGGTGGTCGGTGACCCCACCTGGTGGAAGACCCTGCTGACGTTAGTGGCGTTTACCATGAAGACGACGCTGCTAGTGGTGTTCTTCATGTTCATCCGGTGGACGATTCCCCGATTCCGTTACGACCAGTTGATGGACCTGGGATGGAAGGTGTTCATCCCCGCTCTCATGGTCTACATCATGCTGATGGCCGTGGCCATCTTCGCGCTGGACGCGGCCGACGTCTCAGTCGGACTCGGTTTCTCCGCGGCCATGTTCGGTCTCAATCTGATTCTCATGCTGTTTTTCCTCTACGTGATCGATAGCGGCCGCCTGATCCGTGGAGCGACCGCGAGGACGAGGAAGAAACGCCGGTCGGGACCTGCCGAAATGGCCGCCAGTGGAAGCGAGGAAGATCGATATGCCGGGTGAGGTGAGTGTCGTCGTGCGTCCCGAGAGTGAGACTTCGTACGTTCGGGCCATCAGCAAGGGTCTTGGAGTCACGTTCAAGCACTTCATGCGGCCCGACAAGCCGACTCAGCAGTATCCGGACGAGAAGTGGGAACTCGGACCACGCTGGAGAGGCACGCACCGGATGGCGGTTCACGAGGATGGTCGCGCCAAGTGCGTGGGCTGCGGGCTCTGCCCGACCGTCTGTCCGGTCAATTGCATCAAGCTGATTCCTGCGGAGGACGAAAACGGGGAGCGGTACGCCGCGGTCTACGAGATCGACGAGTTCCGTTGCATATTCTGTGGCTTCTGCCAGGAGGTATGTCCCGTAGAGGCGATTCACTTAGGGGTCCACTACGAGAACGCCGAGTACAGCCGCGAGCGCTGGGTCTACGACCTGGCCCGGCTGTGCGAGAACGACCATCAGGTCACGGCGTTGTGGGATCCCGCTGACCCATTGTCCGAATGATCGTAGACTTTTTCTTCGTGTTGTTCGCCGTCATGGCGATTGGCGGAGCCGCCGGTATGGTGCTGGCCCGCAATCCCGTGGCGAGCGTGATGTACCTGGTCATGGCTTTCTTCGCGCTGTCGGGGGTCTTCGTCCTACTGGATGCGCATTTCATCGCGGCAGTCAACCTGATCGTGTACGCCGGGGCCATTCTGGTCCTGTTCCTGTTCGTCATCATGCTTCTCAACCTCGGCCGTACGGAGAAGACGGACCTGCGCGGTCCGCTGTATCGCATGCTTGCCATCGTGAGCGGCGGCGCGTTCTTCGGTCTTCTGCTGGTGATGCTGAGGGGCGGCCACGTCACGTCTATGGCAGGGGGTATGGGGCAGGAGACGATGGACGCCATGCTCCGGGCCAGGGGAGCCGTCGGCGTGGTGGCCGATCCGATGTTCCGGAGCTATCTGGTACCGTTCGAGATCACTGCGCTGCTCCTGCTGGTGGCCGTCGTGGGCGCCATCGTGCTGGCGCGCCAAAAGGCACCGTGAGTCCGGAATGGATATCGAGACCTATTCATTGATACTCAGCGCGCTGTTGTTCGCTATCGGGACGGTCGGGGTCATGCTACGGCGCAACGTGATCATCATGTTCATGTGCATCGAGCTGATGCTCAACGCGGTGAACCTGACGCTTGTCGTGTTCTCCCGGTCGCTGGGCATCGAAGCCCAGGTGTTCGTTTTCTTCGTCATCGCCGTCGCGGCAGCGGAAGCCGCGGTCGGGTTGGCCATCATCATCTCCATCTTCCGGCACTACGAGCTCGTGGATGTCGATCGCTTTAATCTCTTGAAATGGTGAACTTCCTCGAGTCGTTCCTCCGGGTCGCGCAGCACGCCGACGGCGGGTATCAGCCGATTCTGCCGGGCCTGATCCTTCTGTTCCCCCTCGTGGGGTTCGTGATCAACGGCCTCGGGGCGTTCCTGTGGCGCGACAGCAAGCGAGTGCCCAGCCTGGTCGGGCCGCTGGCCATCATAGGGTCCTTCGCCGTGGTGCTGGCCAACTTCCTGGCCATGCATGCGGCGATGCCACACGATCCGGCGATCGTGTCGCTGTGGACGTGGATGGCCGTTGGTGATCTGTCGATCGGCGTCGATCTGCAGTTCGACCAGCTTTCCGTCCTCATGCTGCTGGTGGTCACGGGCGTCTCGTCCGTGATCCACGTCTATAGCATCGGCTACATGCGGGAAGATCCTGGCTACAGCCGGTACTTCTCGTACCTGAACCTGTTCGTGTTCTTCATGTCGGTGCTCGTGATGGGCGCGAACTTCGCAATCGTGTTCGTGGGGTGGGAAGGGGTCGGCCTGTGCTCCTATCTGCTCATCGGCTTCTGGTACGAGAACCGGGAATTTGCTTCGGCGGGCAAGAAGGCGTTTATCGTAAACAGGATTGGTGATTTCGGGTTCCTGGTCGCGATGTTGCTCGTCTTCACACACTTCGGGACGTTGAACTTCGTAGAGGTGTTCGCCGCCGCCCCGGAAACGCTCGTGTTCGGCGGCGGAGTCGTCACCCTGATCACTCTGCTCCTGTTCCTTGGGGCGACGGGGAAGTCGGCGCAGATTCCGCTGTACGTATGGCTTCCTGACGCCATGGCGGGTCCGACGCCGGTTTCAGCGTTGATCCACGCCGCAACCATGGTGACGGCGGGCGTCTACCTGGTTGCGCGTGCGGGCGTTCTGTTCGCCATGGCGCCGGTCTCTCAGGCGACCGTGGCCGCGATTGGCGCCGGAACCGCTCTGTTCGCGGCGACGATCGCGATGCAGCAGTACGACATCAAGAAAGTGCTTGCGTACAGCACCGTATCGCAGCTCGGCTACATGTTCCTGGCGGTCGGGGTCGGGGCGTTTACGGCAGGGATGTTCCACCTCATAACCCACGCCTTCTTCAAGGCCCTGCTGTTCCTCGGGTCGGGTGCCGTGATCCATGCCATGCACCACGCGCTTCATCAGGTCCACCGGCATGACGATCCCAACGACATGCGCAACTACGGGGGCCTGAAGAACGTCCTGCCGATCACGTGGGGCACGATGTGGATCGGCACCGTGGCGATCGCGGGTATCTTTCCGTTCGCCGGATTCTTCTCGAAGGACGAGATAATCTGGAGTGCAGGATCGTACGGTTACACCGTGCTCTGGGTCGTATCGATCCTCACCGCTCTGCTCACTGCCGGGTACATGACGCGGCTGATGGTCCTCACGTTCCACGGAGAAAACCGGAGCGGGGCTGATGTGAGGCCGCACTTGCGCGAGGTCCCGGCCGTCATGTGGGTACCGCTCGCGATCCTCGCGGTGCTCTCGGTAGTAGGCGGCTGGATACAGATTCCGGAGTCCCTTCCGGCGCTGCCGGCCGTGGACGCGCTGCACCACTGGCTGGAACCGGTGATGGAGCCGGCGCGGCAAGTGATGACAGAGCACGGACTCCACCAGGCACACGAGTCGCCGCTCGGTGGAGGCGAGGCCGTGTGGGCGATCATGTCCACGGGCCTGGCGCTGATCGTGGTCATGCTGACCTTCAGGGCGCTGGTGCATCGGCGTTATCGGCCGGCGTCGGAGTCCGAGACACCGACCGGATTCGCCGGCATCCTGTATAACAAGTGGTACGTCGACGAGTTGTACGATCGACTGATCATCCTCCCGCTTCTAGCGTTGTGGCGAGGGTGCTGGCGGATCGTGGATGTCGGACTCATCGACGGCACGTTGAACGCGATGGCTTCCGGTACCCGGATGGTGGGATGGGTGGGGAGCCTGTTCCAGACGGGTCGCGTGGCCGGTTACATGTTCTGGTTCGTGACAGGCGTGGTGCTGATTCTCGCCCTGCTCCTGCTGTGACGATCCCAGCAAGCGAATAGAGTCTTGAGCAATTTCTTCGAGAGCCACTGGGTCCTGAGCCTGCTGCTGATCCTGCCGATGGCAGGGGCAGCGCTGTGCCTGATCGTGCAGGAGGAGAAATCCCGGTACGTGGCCATGCTGACGAGCGTGGTCGCATTCGCGATCTCACTTCCGCTGTTCTGGACGTTTCGTTCGGGAACGGCCGCCATACAGAACTACGTCTCGGTTCCGTGGATCGAGGCCTGGGGCATCGGATACACGATCGGAATAGACGGTATTTCGATCCTGATGGTGCTTCTCACGACGTTCGTGACACCGCTCGCGATCCTCGCCTCCTTTACCTACATCCAGCGTCACCAGCGGGCGTACTACGCCATGCTGCTCCTTCTGCTGGCAGCCATGATCGGCGTTTTCGTGTCCCTGGATATGTTCCTGTTCTTCCTGTTCTGGGAGATCATGCTCATTCCGATGTACTTCATCATCGGAGTGTGGGGTGGAAAACGCCGCGTCTACGCCGCCGTGAAGTTCTTCCTGTTCACGGCCATCGGGTCACTTCTCATGCTCGTCGCGATCGTGGTGATCGTGTACCTGTATTATCGCCAGTACGGTGTGATTACGTTCGCGTACAACGACCTCGTGCAGTTGCCGATTGGCCGCGATCTGCAGTTCGTCCTGTTCTCGGCGTTCGCGCTCGCTTTCGCGATCAAGGTGCCGCTGTTCCCCCTGCACACCTGGCTTCCGGATGCGCACGTGGAGGCGCCGACCGCCGGTTCAGTGATCCTGGCCGGCGTGCTCCTCAAAATGGGCGCGTACGGGTTCCTCCGGTTCGCGATGCCGTTCTTCTCGCACGCCGCGACCAGCCCGGTTGTGGTGGGCACGATCCTGGTGCTGAGTCTGGTCGGCATCATCTACGGAGCCTGGGTGGCGGCGGTTCAGCCAGACGCCAAGAAGCTCGTGGCCTACACGTCGGTCGCCCATCTCGGGTTCGTAATGATGGGTCTGTTCTCCCTGACGACCCAGGGCATCCAGGGCGGGATCCTGCAGATGGTGAACCACGGAATCTCCACCGGGGCCCTGTTCCTCCTCGTCGGGATGCTGTACGAGAGGCGGCACACGCGCATGATCGATGACTTCGGCGGGATCGCGAAAGTGATGCCCGTGTTCGCGGCCTCTTTCCTTCTCGTTGCGTTGAGCTCGATCGGTCTCCCGGGGACGAATGGGTTCATCGGTGAGTTTCTGATCCTCATCGGGACGTTCCAGAAGTATCCCGTGGTCGCGTTCATCGCGGCGACGGGCGTGATCTTCGCGGCTGCGTACATGCTGCCCATGGTGCAGCGGATGCTGTATGGCGAGGTCGACAGGGAGGAGAACCGGGTCCTCAGCGACATCGGGATTCGTGAGCGCCTGGTTCTGGCCCCGGCGCTCGTCATGATCGTGCTGATTGGTGTCTACCCCCAGCCGTTCCTGTCGCTGACGTCGGCGTCCGTGGAGGCCTTGATCGAACAGGTCGAGCACCGGGCCGTCTCCGCACCGGTGCAGATGGGTGTTTCGGACCTGCGCTTCGACCGCATGCCGATCCTCGGAATCGATGAGTAGACTGAGAGGATAGACAGGTGATCCTGGACTTCAGCTCTCCGATCGACTACCTGTGGGCGCTCCTGCCCGAGGTCGTCCTTGCTGTAACGGGCCTTCTGGTCCTGACCCTGGATGTGTTCCAGCGTGGCGACCGCTCGGGGCCGAGCCGCGCCTGGGTTCGGTGGACCGCCGTTGCCGGCGTCCTGATCGCCCTCCTGGCCAACGGGTACCTGCTGGGCATCGAGGCGCCGCTTCGAAGCGGCATGATCGCGATGGACGGGTTCCGGGTCGGGACGAACTTCGTGATTCTCGGAGCTACGCTCCTCAGCTTTCTGTTGGCCTTCGATTATCTCAGGCGTGAGGGGCTGGACGTCGGGGAGTTCTATTTCCTGGTGCTGATGGCGTCCGTCGGGATGATGCTCCTCGCGGGATCACGCGATCTCATCGTCGTGTTCGTTTCGCTCGAGCTTATGTCCATGTCGGTTTACGTTCTCACGGGCTTCAACCGGAGAGATCCCAGATCCTCCGAGGCAGCCCTCAAGTATTTCCTGATGGGAGCCTTTGCGAGCGGATTCCTGCTCTACGGGATCGCGCTGCTGTTCGGGGCCACGGGAAGCACGAACCTGGCGCTCGTGACTTCCGAAGTGGCGCGAGGGACTGCGGATGGCAACTTACTCCTGTTTGCGGGGGTGGCGCTGCTCGTAGTCGGCTTCGCATTCAAGGTGTCTGTCGTTCCGTTTCACATGTGGACACCGGACGTGTACGAGGGTGCTCCCACGCCCGTAACGGGGTACATGGCGGCCGGCGTGAAAGTGGCGGGCTTCGCGGCCCTGCTTCGCATCGTCACTGTCGAGCTCGCGCCCGCTGCGTCGGTCTGGACGGCCATCCTGTGGTGGCTCGCCGTTCTGACGATGATCGTTCCCAACTTCATCGCGCTGGCACAGGACAATGTGAAGCGCATGCTGGCGTACTCGTCCATCTCTCACGCCGGCTATCTCCTCGTGGGAGTGGTCGCGGGCAGCTCGATGGGACGATCCGCGGTGCTCCTTTATCTGGCCATCTACGCTGTAATGACGCTGGGAGCGTTCGCCGTCGTAGGGGCGGTAGCGGGCGAAGGAGACTCCCGGGGCAGTCTGGCCGACTACCGGGGCCTCGGATGGCGACGGCCTCTACTCGGTGCGCTCCTCGCCGTGTTCCTCCTCTCGCTGGCCGGCTTCCCTCCGACCGGTGGGTTCATCGGGAAGCTGTACCTGCTCCTGGCGGCCGTGGACTCCGGCCATGTGACGCTGGCAGTAATCCTCGTACTCACGAGCTTCGTGTCCTACTACTATTACCTTCGAGTCATCTGGAAGATGTACTTCGAAGATGCCCCCGAGGACGCTCCGCTTCCCGCCGTGCCGGGCGCCACCTTCCGATTCGCTGCCGTCGTCGCGGCGGTTGCGATACTGGTCGCCGGGCTCTTTCCTGGCAGGGCGATTCGGACAGCGGAGTATGCGGGCGAGGATATGAGCCCGCGTCAGGTCACCCCTCTTTCGCAGCCAGCGGCCCCCGCAGGAGTGATCGAGACGAATACGGACTGACGAACTCAGGTAGTCGCCCCGGACCGCGCCCCGTCCGGTCGCTCTCTGGCGGCTGACGGGGCGTCCGCTGGAAGGGTTGGATTTCCCTTACTCTTGAGTCCCAATGAACGTATCGAGCACCATTTTCAGGGAATACGATATCCGGGGAATCGTCGGAGACGACCTGACAGTCGAGGTCGTCGAGGCGGTGGGCAGAGCGTACGCCACGCGGTTGAGGCAAGAAGTGGAACGACCCACGGTGGTCGTCGGGCACGACAACCGGCTGAGCTCGCCGGAACTGGCCGAAGCTCTGTCGGCGGGATTGAACGCCTCTGGAGCCGACGTCCGCTTCATCGGAACGGTGCCGACGCCCGCTCTCTACTACGCTGCAGGAGAGCTGGCCACGGACGGCGGAATACAGATAACCGGCTCCCACAATCCGCCCGAGTACAACGGGATCAAGATGATAGTGGGCGATCGGTCCCTGTATGGGAGCGCCATTCAGGAGTTGCGAGTGCTGGTGCAGGCGGATCGCTATGTCGACGGTACCGGAGCCGCGGAACATCTCGAGATCCTGCCCCGGTACGTCGAGGAGATAGGCCGCAGAGCCAGGGTGGAGGGGCCTGTTCGGATGGTCCTGGACTGTGGCAACGGCACCGGATCGGTCATCGCACCGCAGGCGCTCGAGGCGGCCGGGATCGACGTGGACTGTCTGTACTGTGAGTCCGACGGCACCTTCCCGAATCACCATCCGGATCCGACCGTGGACGAGAACGTCGTCGATCTGATCGCTCGAGTGACGAGCACGGGCGCGGACCTTGGAGTGGGCCTGGACGGGGATGCGGACCGGATCGGGGCGGTGACAGAGACCGGTGGGATTGTACGGGGCGACCACCTTCTGCTTCTCTACGCACTGGATGCCCTGCCACGATACCCGGGTGCGGAGATCGTCTTCGACGTCAAGTGTTCGAAGGCGCTGCCAGAGTTGATCTCCCGCGCCGGAGGCGTGCCAGTCATGTGGAAGACGGGACACTCGCTGATCAAGGAGCGGATGAAGGAGTCGGGGTCTCCCATTGCAGGTGAGATGAGCGGCCATATCTGTTTTGCTGATAACTATTTCGGCTTTGACGATGCAATCTACGCGGCCGCCCGACTTGCCGGGCTCGTCCAGAGAAGCGGGAAGAGCTTCTCCGAGCTCGCGGCGGCCATCCCGGCGTACCCGTCGACACCGGAGCTTCGGGTCGACTGCGCCGAGGACGTGAAGTTCGACCTCGTCGCCCGGGCTGTCGCGCACTACCAGGCGAGCCATCCCGTGAACGCTATCGACGGCGCGCGGATCGAGTTCGAGGACGGCTGGGCCTTGATTCGAGCGAGCAATACGCAGCCTGTGATCGTGCTGCGCTTCGAGGCGGATACGGTCGACGGTTTGAGGCGCATTCGCGATGAGGTGGCCGGCTACCTTGGCGGGGAAGGGGTTGCCGTCCCCGAGCTCGCGGGGAGCTGAAGTCGCCGTGAGCCAGGAGGGTCGGTCTGTCGTCGTCGCAATCGGGGGCAACGCCCTGTCCCCGTCCGGTGAGTCGTCATCGATCACGAATCAATTCCGACACACGCGCGAGAGCATGGAGTCGATCGTTGGCCTTGCCCTGCAGGGTTGGCGAATCGCGGTCGTGCACGGAAACGGGCCTCAGGTCGGAGATGAGCTGCAGAGGAACGAAGTCGCCAGGTCGAAGGTTGAACAGCTTCCTCTGGGGGTGCTGGTCGCCGCGACCGCGGGTTGGATCGGCTACATGATTCAGCAGTCGCTCCAGAACGCTCTTCATGCCGCGGGAAGCCACAGGCGCGTCGTGACCCTGATCACGCAGTCGCTCGTCGATCCTGACGATCCGTCGATGCGTGCGCCGACCAAGTTCATCGGCCGGGGGATTAGGCCGGGAGTGGCGGAGGAGCTGCGAGACGAGGGGATCATGATCGAGACGGACTCACGGGGCAACCTGCGGCGACGGGTGCCGAGTCCCGTCCCGGTGGAGATCTGTGAGTCCAGGATGGTGGCCGAGCTCGTGGCCCGGGGGGACATTGTCATCGCCGCGGGCGGCGGCGGAATACCTGTGTACCGGGATCCGCAGCTCGGTCTGGAGGGGGTGGACGCCGTGGTCGATAAGGATCGGGCCGCAGCGCTGCTGGGTCGCGAGATCGGTGCCTCGATCCTGCTCATCCTGACCGACGTGGACGGGGTGTACGAAAACTGGGGCAAGCCAGACGCCAGGCTGATTCCCCGGATGTCGGCGTCGGAGGGGCGCGCCATGCTGGACGCTGGGGCTTTGGGGGCCGGCAGCATGGGGCCGAAAGTGGAGGCGGCCGTACACTTCGTTCATGAGGGTGGGGAGAGGGCGATTATCGCGGCGCTACACGACGGTCCGGCCGGCCTGGCCGGGAAGTCGGGAACGACGATCACTCCGGACGTCAGACCGTCCGGCGAGTTTGAGTAAACACGAAAGACAGTAGGGTCAGTCATGAACATCCACGAGTATCAGGCGAAGGAAATACTGCGGGCGCACGGTGTGCCCGTTCCGCCGGGTGAGATCGCCACGACCCCTGAGGAGGCGGAACGAATCGCCGCCGCGTTCGGTGGCATGGTCGTCGTGAAGGCCCAGGTGCACGCGGGCGGACGAGGCAAGGCGGGCGGTGTGAAGCTGGCCGATGACGCGGCGGACGCGCGCGACAAGGCCGGAGCGATCCTCGGATTGGAGATCAAGGGACTCACGGTCGAGAAGGTGTTGATCACTCCGGCTGAGGACATCGCTTCCGAGGCGTACCTGGGGATCGTGATGGACAGGGGCTCGCAGAGCGACGTGATCATGGTGTCGTCCGAGGGCGGGATCGACATTGAGGAAGTCGCGGCCACCAATCCCGACGCCATACAGAAGTTGGCTGTCGACGCGAGATACGGCTTGCTGCCCCACCAGGCGTCCGGCCTCGCTTTCGGCCTGTATGACGACCCGAAGCTGGCCCGGCAGGCGGCCCGCATCATCTCCCAGCTGTACGAGGCGTACCGGGCAGCGGGGTGCACGCTGGCGGAGATCAATCCGCTGATCTCGACGCCGGCCGGCGAAGTCAAGGCAATCGACGCCAAGATGAACATCGACGACAGTGCTTTGTTCCGGCTTCCGGACGTGGAAGCCATGCGAGATGAAGCATCCGAGAACCTGTTCGAGCGGAAAGCGCGCGAGGCAGGTCTGAGCTACATCCCACTTGACGGTGATGTCGGTTGCTGCGTAAACGGTGCGGGCCTGGCGATGGCCACGATGGACCTCGTCAAATACTATGGCGGTGAGCCGGCCAACTTCCTCGATATCGGCGGGTCATCGAATCCCGAGAAGGTCGTGACGGCGTTCGAGATCATCATGTCGGATCCGGCCGTCAAGTCGATCCTGTTCAACATTTTCGGTGGGATCACCAGGTGCGATGACGTGGCGAACGGCATCGTCGAGGCGACTCGCAGGATCGATGTGGGGCTGCCCATAGCGATTCGACTCACGGGGACCAACGAAGACGTGGCTGTCGAGATTCTGAAAGAGAACGGGTTCGAGGCCATGACCGACATGGACGAGGTTGTGAAGCGCGCAGTCGAGCTGGCGGCGGGTTCGGCCGGCTGATCTCACAGGAATCGTGACGGATCAGAAGAGGATCTGAAGGCATGAGCATTTTCATTGATGGTAGCACGCGCCTGGTCGTGCAGGGGATCACGGGCCGGGACGGCTCGTTCCACGCGCGCCAGATGATAGAGTACGGCACGAACGTGGTCGCTGGAGTCACGCCCGGTAAGGGCGGTCAGACGTTCGACGGATCGGTGCCAGTGTTCGACACGGTGGCCGATGCTGTCGAGGAGACGGGGGCGAACGCGAGCGTGATCTACGTGCCCGCGGCCTTTGCCTCGAGCGCCATCTTCGAGGCGGCGGATGCCGGCGTGGATCTCATCGTGTGCATCACAGAAGGCGTGCCGGTGGCCGATACGATGAGGGCTCTCCCCTACGTGCGGGAGAAGGGTGCGCGGCTGATCGGACCGAACTGCCCCGGATTAATTGCGCCGGGCATCGGCAAGGTGGGGATTCTGCCGGGTCAGATTGTGGCGCCGGGTCCCGTGGGGATCGTGAGCCGATCGGGCACGTTGACCTACGAGGTGATCTTCCAGTTCACGAGACAAGGGATCGGGCAGTCCACATGCGTCGGGATCGGCGGGGATCCGCTGATCGGGACGAATTTCGTCGATTGTCTGCAGGCGTTCGAGGCGGACCCGGAGACCCGGGCCGTGGCGATGATCGGGGAGATCGGTGGGACGGACGAGCAGGTGGCCGCCGAGTTCGTGCGGGATCACATGTCGAAGCCCGTGGTCGGGTTCATCGCTGGACAGACGGCGCCGCCGGGTCGCCGCATGGGACACGCCGGGGCCATCATCTCTGGTTCGGAAGGTACGGCGGCAGAGAAAGTGAAGGTGTTCCGCGAATGCGGCATCGCGGTGGCCGAGAGGCCTGCAGATCTCGTGGGGCTTGTAGATTCGGGACTCAGGGGATAACAGAAAGGGATGCTGGGCATGAACGAGTCGGACACACTTGCGATCATCAAGCCCGATGCGTTCGGGTCCGGAAAGTCGGGCAGGATCATCGCCCACCTTGAGGCTGCTGGGTTCCAGGTCGTGGCAGCCCGTGTGAGCAGGCTTAGCCGAACCGAAGCTGAGGCCTTCTACGCCGTGCACCGGGTGAGACCGTTCTTCGGCTCGCTCGTGGAATTCATGACGTCGGGGCCCTGTATGCCACTGTTGCTGAGGCGTGCAGACGCGGTGCCTCACTTGAGGCAAGTCATCGGGGCCACGGATCCTGCCGAGGCCGACGAAGGCACCGTGCGGGCGCTGTACGCCGAGAGCAAGGAACGTAATGCAATTCATGCCTCCGACTCCCCGGAGAACTCCGACATCGAGATCGCGTTTTTCTTCACTGGTGCGGAGCGTTTACAGGGGTAGCCCGTTGACCACGCCGATTGACAGAGTGTCTTTTCTACACTATGAATAAAGGCTTTCCAGCGGGTCACATTGACCTTGACCGGCTTCGACTGGGACCGGTGGAGTGGTCAGGAGACGTGCCGGGCGATCCGGCGACATGGGGGCTGGAGACCCTGCGGGTAGTCGGCAGCCCCGCGCTCAGATACCGGGCGGAGGCCGGAGGGCACGACGGCGTGCGCGTGACGGGTCGATTCGAGGCGGTTCTTCTCGTTGACTGTCGTCGTTGTGTGAGGGAGTTGGAGTGGCCGGTCGAGATCGACTTCGATCTGAGGTTCGACCCGAGCGTCGAGGCGTGGCAGGAAGAGCAAGGGGTGTTCGGAATGGACCCGGACGCCGCGAGTCTTGACCTCTTTCGGCCGCTTCGAGAGGAACTGTCCCTGGTCATTCCGGACTATCCGGTTTGCCGGGACGAGTGCCTCGGGTTCTGCTCCCGTTGTGGAGCGGACCTGAACGAGTCACGGTGCGACTGCGTGAGCGAGCAAGGGGATCCGCGCTGGGACGTGCTGAGGGATTTGGTGCCGGACGGGCAGCCGGGCGCTGCCGAGCCGGATGGCGAAGACGACGGTAACGGAGGATAGGGGTTCGTATCATGGCGGTACCCAAGAGACGGACATCGAAGCAGCGCAAGCGCAAGCGTCGCACGCATCACGTGGCGGCGGCTACCGCTCACCAGGCCTGTCCGAGGTGCGGCGACCCTCGCCGGCCTCACCGTGTGTGCCCGTCGTGCGGTCACTACGGCGAGCGGGAGGTCATCCGTACCGAAGAGTTCTGATCCGGCCGCGGTCGGGCCAGGTCTGAGATGCACCGCATCGCGTTGGACGCGATGGGCGGAGACGGCGCGCCTCGAGCTATGATCGATGGGGCGCTGTCGGCTGTCAGGGAGTGGCCTGGCCGCTTCAGCGTAGCTTTGGTCGGTGACCCTGGTAGACTCAAGGCGGACCTTCCGGAGGATCTCCCTGACGGCATCGGGATCGTCCCGGCGAGCGAAGTGGTCGAGATGCACGAATCTCCGGTGAGGGCGATTCGGCGCAAGCCCGACAGCTCGATCGTCGTCGGCCTGGACCTTCTTCAACAGGGTACTTCCGACGCGTTTATCAGCGCGGGCCCGACGGGTGCCGTGATGGCGGCGTCGAGGTTTCTGCTCGGGATGCTTCCCGGAGTGGAGCGACCTGCGGTGGGTACCGTTTTTCCGACCGCGGGCGAGCCCACGCTCGTGGTCGACGGGGGAGCCAACGTGGATACCCGTCCGTCCCATCTCCTCCAGTTCGCTCACCTCGGCTCGGTGTCCATGCGAGCTCTCCTCGGGTTGGAGCATCCCCGGGTCGGTTTGCTGAATGTTGGAGCTGAGCCTGGAAAGGGTGGCAACCGGGTGGTCGCAACGTACAGGCTGCTGCAGGAGGACTCGCACCTCAACTTCGTCGGTAACGTCGAAGGGCATCAGATCATCACAGGGGCTTGCGATGTGCTCGTCTGCGACGGATTTGTCGGGAACGTGCTCCTCAAGTTCTACGAGTCGGTTGCGGGTTTCATGTCAGGCATGCTCGAACGCAAGCTCGACCCGGCGGTCTGCAGGGAAGCTCTCCAGGAGATCCGTTTGGCTCTGGACTACATCGAGTATGGAGGGGCCCCGCTCCTCGGGGTAAATGGCGTTTCCGTGATCTGCCACGGTGCGTCCCCCGCGCGTGCGATCAAGAATGCGATTCGGGTGGCGTCGACGTGTGTGGAGACGGGCATGGTCGAAGACATGGCGGCGGACCTGAGCTCGATGAGCCGCACCGCGCGCGTATGGCGGCGAATCAGGCGACGGTGAAGAGCGGGTAGGAATACGCGGAATCGACCACTGCAGTACCGGAGGCTGAACGGACCCATGTCATTGAAGAAGATCGCGTTCCTGCTGCCGGGACAGGGTTCCCAATACGTAGGAATGGGCCGGGATCTGGCCACGCGCTACGCGTCGGTAGCGGCTCTGTATGAAGAAGCCAACGATATCCTCGGCTATGACTTACGGCAGATTTGCTGGGAGGGATCGGCGGAGGACCTGACCTGCACGCAGAACGCTCAGCCGGCGATACTGCTGCACAGCTACGCGGTGTGGAGCTGTCTGCCGGACTCGGTGCGGAGCAGGGCGTCCGTTGCTGCGGGTCACTCTCTCGGCGAGTTCTCGGCATACCTGGCCGCCGGGACACTCCGTTTCGATGATGCGCTCCGGTTGGTCCGGCGTCGCGGCGAGCTCATGGGAAGGGCCGGATCCGTCCGCCCGGGTACCATGGCCGCGATCATCGGGTTGGATGCGGAGGCGGTACTCCGCGTGTGTGCCGACGAGTCGTTCGGTATCGTCGTTCCCGCGAACTACAACGCCCCAGGACAGATCGTGATCAGCGGAGATATCGCGGCGGTCGATGCGGCTCGGGAGAGAGCGTTGGAGGCCGGGGCGAAACGTGCGATCCCGCTCAACGTAAGCGGGGCCTTCCACTCGCCGCTCATGGCGGAGGCACGGGAAGGACTGGCCGATGCGCTGGCAGATGTGGATCTACGTGCCCCGAAGTTTCCGATCGTGGCGAACGCCTCGGCCTCTCCGGTTACGGAGGCCGCGGACGCGCGCGAATTGCTGATCGAGCAGTTGACGTCACCGGTGCGGTGGGTAGAATGCGTCCAGACCATGCGCGCGGAGAATCCGGCTCTGTGGCTGGAAATAGGTCCAGGGAAGGTGCTGAGTGGTTTGATGAGGCGTATCGGCCGCGATCAGAAGACTCGCGCGATCGGGGGTCCGGAAGACCTCGACAATATTGACGATATGCTGGAGGAGGATGAGGGTGCGTGAACTAGAGGGCCGAGTCGCGATCGTTACGGGCGGTTCGCGCGGAATCGGGCGTGCCATAGCCGAAGAGCTGAGCCGAGCGGGTGCTTCGGTCGCCGTGGTTGCGAGATCCGCCGACCGCGCGGAGGCAGTGGCCAGTGGATTGGAATGCCGGGGTGCCGGATTCGCGTGCGATGTAGCTGATTCCGAAGCGTGTCGTGATCTGGTAGCGGCCGTGGAGGAGAGCCTCGGTCCGGTCGACATACTGGTAAACAACGCCGGGATCACGCGCGATAACATACTCGTTCGGCTCAAGGACGAGGATTGGGAGGCGGTGCTGGAGACCAATCTTCGAGGGGCGTTCAACACGACCCGTGTCGTCGCGCGCCGGATGATGAAGCGACGAGAGGGCCGCATCATCAATATCGCCAGCGTGGTAGGCTTGACGGGGAACCCGGGACAGGCCAACTATGCGGCGTCCAAGGCGGGACTCATCGGTTTCACGAAGTCTGTGGCCCAGGAGCTCGCGGCGAGAGGTGTTCTCGCCAACGTCGTGGCGCCGGGGTTCATCGAAACGGATATGACAGCCGGACTGCCGGAAGAAGCGCGTGAAACCCTGTTCGGGCGGATTCCGCTTGGACGATTTGGAACTCCGGACGACGTTGCCGGAGCGGTTCGCTGGCTGGCCGGACCGGCCGCCGCCTATGTCACCGGACAGGTGCTGGTGGTGGACGGCGGGATGGTGATGTAGCCGGAGTCCGCTGGACGCCGGGAAACAAGACAACAATAAACGAGGTTTGAATCATGTCCGACGCTGCTGACAGAGTCAGGGAGATCATCGCTAACGAACTCGGTGTCGAAATGGAGAAGGTCACGGACGAGGCATCCTTCGTAGAGGACCTCGGGGCTGACTCGCTCGATACGGTCGAGCTCGTGATGGCGTTCGAGGAGGAGTTCGGGGTCGAGATCCCGGATGAGGAAGCCGAGCAGATGCAGACGGTGGGTGATGCCATCCGTTATCTCCAGGACAGCGAGTAGCCTCCAACCACCAGGAGGAGGAGACACGGATGTCCGACACACGGCGCGTGGTCGTGACGGGCCTCGGCCTCATCACGCCGATCGGCCTTGATGTCGAGGAGACCTGGGATGCGCTGATCGCGGGCCGTTCCGGTGGGGGACCCATCACCCGGTTCGACGCCTCAGATCAGAGCGTTCGGATCGCCTGCGAGGTCAAGGACTTCGATCCCGAAGTCTACATGGACAGGAAAGAGATCAAGCGGGCTGACCGTTTCCTGCAGTTCGCGATCGGGGCCGCGTCCCAGGCGGTGGAACAGGCGGGACTGGAATCGGCGGTCGGATCGTTTGCACCCGAGCGGTTCGGTGTCATCGTCGGAAGCGGTATCGGTGGTGTCGCCACCATGGAAGAGCAGCTCAGGAGGTTGCTCGCACGTGGGCCGAGCCGGGTGTCACCCTTCTTCGTCCCGATGTTCATCGGCGACATCGCCGCGGGGATGATCGCCATGAGGTACGGGGCGAGAGGCCCCAACTACGCCACCGTGTCGGCATGTGCGTCGGGTGCTCATGCGATCGGTGCCGCTTTCCGATCCATCCGGACCGGTGAGGCGGACGTGATGATCACCGGTGGGTCGGAAGCCACTGTGACTCCGTTATGCATTGCCGGATTCTCAAGCATGAAGGCCCTTTCCGACCGCAACGACATGCCCGAGACGGCCTCTCGTCCGTTCGACCTGACCCGGAATGGGTTCGTGCTTGGGGAGGGAGCGGGGATCCTCGTCCTCGAGTCGGAGGAGAGTGCGTTGGAGCGCGGTGCGGCCATCATGGGCGAGATCGTCGGCTTCGGTCAAAGTGCGGATGCCTACCACATGACGTTGCCGGCCCCGGAGGGGGCCGGGGCGCAGATCGCGATGCGATTAGCTCTCCGCGACGCGGGATTGGAGCCATCCGGCATCGACCACATCAATGCGCACGGCACATCCACTCCGGCAAACGATTCCACCGAAACCACGGCGATCAAGGCAGTGTTCGGTGACCGAGCGCGGGAGATCATCGTCGCATCCACGAAGTCGATGACCGGGCATATGCTGGGAGCGGCGGGAGCGGCCGAAGCGGGAATCTCACTGCTTATATGCAAACGGGGCCTGATCCCTCGGACGATCAACTACGAGACCCCCGACCCGGAGTGCGATCTGGACTACGGAGTCGATGGAGTGACGGAAACGCCGGTCAAGTCGGTCTTGTCGAACTCGTTCGGCTTCGGCGGCCACAACGTATCGCTGGTCATCCGGCGCTGGGAGGAGACTTGATCCTGCCGACGACAAAAGGTGAGCTACGGATTCGGCCCAACGACCCCGCCCTTCACCCGATCGCGGAGAAAGTGGAGGCGGGCGAGCGGATTTCACGCGAGGACGCGATCTCTCTGTTCGAGACGGATGACCTGCTGGCCGTCGGTGGTATGGCGGATCTGGTGAACCGGCGGCTGAACGGCGACCGGGTCTTCTACGTGGCCAACCAGCACATCAATCCGACGAATGTCTGTATCCTCAACAAGGTGTGCGTGTTCTGCTCCTACGGTGTGCGTCCGCTGGCGGAAGATGCCTACACGATGAGTCTCGAGGAGGTGTTCGCTGAGGCCGAAGCGGCGCGGTGCGCTCCCACCCGCGAATTCCACATCGTCGGGGGCCTGCACCCGAAACTGCCGCTCTCGTACTACACCGACATGATTCGGGGTCTCAAGGAGCGTCACCCACACGTGCACGTCAAGGCGCTCACCGCCGTCGAGATCGCTCACCTTGCCCGTATGGAGGGTATCGAGACGAGGGACGTGCTGCGCGAGATGATCGACGCGGGCCTGGACGCGATGCCGGGTGGTGGCGCGGAGGTGTTCAGTCCGGCCGTTCGGTCCACGATCGCCGATCGCAAGCTGGCCGCGGACGAGTGGCTGCGCGTTCACCGGGAGGCGCATGAGCTGGGCGTTCCGACGAACTGCACGCTCCTGTATGGTCACGTGGAGTCCGCGGCCGACCGGGTCGACCACATGCTCATGCTCCGAGAGCTCCAGGACGAGACTGGTGGATTCAGTACGTTCATCCCGCTGGCCTGGCATCCGGACAACACGGCGCTCGGTCGAGAGATGGGTGTCGAAGGGAAGCGGACGGGCGGCGTAGACGATCTCAAGGCGCTTGCCGTCGGTCGGATTCTCCTGGACAACGTGCCCCACATCAAGACTCACTGGATCATGGTCACGACCCGCGTGTCCCAGATCGCTCTGTCTTTCGGGGTGGACGACCTGGAGGGTACGGTAGTGCTTGAGAAGGTCACGCACACAGCCGGTGCGGACACGCCGCTCAGGCTGGATCTGGACGAGATCGTGGGTCTGATTCGAGATGCGGGCAAGGTGCCGGTCGAACGGGATTCGCTTTACAACCCGGTACGCGAGCCCGTCGTCGCATGACGATTCTGGCCGTTGGTGCATCCACGGATCTGGCGCCTGTCGATAGCCATGAGCTGAAGGAGTTTGCCGCTCTCTACGAGATGCCGCTCCTCGAGCTCGGCGCCGTGGCGCGAGAGCGGGCCAGACAGGCAGATCCCGAGGGCGCGATCACCTACATCGTGGATCGCAACATCAACTATACGAACATCTGCGTCACGGACTGTTCGTTCTGCGCCTTCTACCGGCGTCCCGGCCACGATGAGGGATACGTTCTCTCGAACGAGCAGATCGGGGCCAAGATCGATGAGGCGAAAGCGATCGGGGCGGTCCAGATTCTGATGCAAGGCGGACACAATCCCTATCTGAAACTGGATTATTACACGGGCCTGCTCGACTACATCAAGACAAACCACCCGATTCACGTGCACGGCTTCTCTGCGTCCGAGCTGGACATCATCGCTCGCGTGCACAAGATGGATGTAGGAGCCGTGATCGCGGAGCTTGAGGATGCCGGTCTGGACTCTGTTCCCGGGGCCGGGGCCGAGATCCTGGTCGATGACGTCCGTGACCGGATCGCGAAGAAGAAGATCGGGACAGCGCGCTGGCTCGATATCCACCGCTCGGTGCATGAGCAGGGACTGCTCAGCTCAGCCACGATGATGTTCGGTGCGGGAGAGAGCCGTGAGGATCGGATCGAGCATATGCTGCGGGTGCGCGACCTGCAGGCCGAGACCGGTGGCTTCACGGCCTTCATCCCCTGGACGTTGCAATCGGACGGCACGGAGATGGATGGTACGCCTGAGACGACCGCTTCCGAGTATCTGAAGACCGTCGCCATATCCCGCATCGTGATTGACAACGTGCGGAACCTGCAGGTGAGCTACGTCACGCAGGGACCGAAGGTGGCGCAGGTGGCATTGCACTTCGGTTGCAACGATTTCGGTTCAGTGATGATGGAGGAGAACGTGGTGTCGGCCACGGGCACCGACTTCATCATGCCACGGCCCATGCTGGTCCGATTCATCGAGGAAGCCGGCTTCAAGGCGGTTTCCCGGTATCAGGATTACACGCCGGTGAAGCTGGATCTCGATTGGTATTGTGGTTGTCGGGTGTGCCTGGGAAGGAAGGTCGCCTGATGGGCGCGAGGGTGCTTGTCATGTTGGGCTCCGAGTCCGACCGGTCGGTCATGCAGAAGGGGATTGACGTGCTCGCGGAGGCGGAAGTGGATGTCGAAGTCGTTGTGAGCAGCGCTCATCGGGATCCGGTCACGACCGGCGAGATCGCATCTTCGGCGGAGGCAAACGGTTTCGCGGTGATCGTGTGCGGCGCAGGCCTTTCGGCCGCTCTGCCCGGTGTGGTCGCGGCACACACGCAGTTGCCGGTCATCGGGGTGCCGATCTCGGCCGGCACTCTCGGGGGGCTCGACGCCTTGCTCTCAATCGTTCAGATGCCACCGGGAGTTCCCGTGGCTACGGTAGGCATCGACAACTCACGGAATGCGGCGCACCTCGCGCTTCGTGTGCTTCGCGCCAGCCGAGAGTCCTGACGTCGGCACCGACCGGGAGGAGGCTTCGTGCGCGTCGGCATCGGCTATGACTCACACCGCTTCGAATCCGGGCGGCCACTCGTCCTTGGCGGCGTCAGGATTCCCGAGCATGCAGGTCTGAAGGGTCACTCCGACGGAGACGCGGTTGCACACGCCCTGATCGACGCATTGCTTGGTGCGGCGGCGCTCGGGAGTATCGGCCACCATTTTCCGGACACGGATTCCCGGTGGGAGGGGGCCGACTCCATGCGACTACTGTCGGCTGCCGTGAGGTTGATCGAGGAGCGTGACTACCAGGTGATCAATGCGGACATCACGATCATTACCGAGAGTCCGCGCATCGCTCCGTGGGTTGAGCACATGGCGGAAGGCATCGCCGAGCACCTGCACATCGCCCGTTCCTGCATTTCCATCAAGGGGAAGACCAACGAAGGCCTGGGTTGGATCGGTCGTGGCGAAGGACTGGCCGTCATGGCCGTGACTCTCCTGGATCAGTTCGGCGACATGGACACCCCGCACGCCTCGATCCGCACTGGCGGCTAGGCGCCGGCATGCAGGAGCAGTTGGAGGCCTTCCTTCGCCTTGTCGGCAGCATACCGGTCGAGACCGTGTACTTGCTGGTCGGGCTTGGAGCCGCCGTCGAGAATCTCTTTCCGCCCGTTCCCTCGGACATCGTCGTGGTAGTGGGCGGAATCCTGGCGGACCGGGGTATGCTGGACGCCCGCCTGGTCTTCGTCGTTGCCTGGGCGAGCAACCTGCTATTGGCCCTGGGTGTCTACGTGGCGGCTCGGCGGTTTGGCGGTGGGATGTTCTCGACGCGTTGGGGGCGCTGGCTGCTGCGTCCGGCGCAGCTCGCGAGGATGTCACTCTTCTACGAGGACTACGGAACTCTCACGATCCTCGTCAGCAGGTTCTTCCCGGTGTTCCGGGTGCTCGTGCCCGCCTTTGCCGGGATCAGCCGCCTCGGCTTCTGGCGTACGGCGGTGCCACTGGCGATCGCGTCAGCCGCCTGGTACGCGGTGCTCGTGTTCGGCGGCGTTCTGGCGTCGCGTAACGTTCCTCGCATCGTGAGTGCCCTGACTACGATCAATACCACGGCGGGACTCGTGGCCCTGCTCGTTGGCGCTGCGCTCGTATGGATGTGGTGGCGATCGCGCCACGGCGATGAGGCGGAGGGGCCATGAGCCCACTGGAAAGCACCGGCGGTTCGAAAAGGTCGGATCAAGAAGGGATCCGGCAGCGGTTCCGCCTCGAGGGATTCGCCGACTTCCTCCGTTTCGAGCGTGGTCTGGCCGACCCCACGGTGGATGCTTACCTGGCCGATTGCGCGTCGCTCGTCGATTTCCTCGTGGAACGGGGAGGGTCCGACCCCGAAGGTGTCGAGTACGAGACTCTCCGCGCGTACCTCCTGTCCCTTGGTGATCGCGGTCTCGCTGCGAGCAGCGTGGCCCGACACCGGTCGGCCTTGCGAACCTACTTCGGCTTTCTGGTGGAGGAGGGACACCTGGGCGAGGACCCGACCGAGCGACTCGAGGCGCCGCGGTTGGGCAAGTCGCTTCCCGACGTCCTCACGTATGCCGAGATCGAGCAGATACTCGACACTGTCGGAGCCCTTTCGTCAGATGCCCACCCGAACGCGATCCGGGACGCAGCGATGTTCGAGACGCTGTACGGGGCCGGTCTGCGAGTGTCGGAGTTGATTGGATTGCGGGTCCGGGACCTCGCTCTGGACGAGGGCCTGATCACCGTCCAGGGGAAGGGCGACAAGCGCCGCATCGTGCCGCTAGGGGGCCGTGCGGTCCGGGTGCTGCAGCGATACCTTCGAGAGCGTAGGCCGGATCTCGATCGTCGCGCGTCCGAGGGGGTCGTGTTCCTCAACCAGCACGGCCGGCCGCTCAGCCGGATGGGCGCGTGGAAGATCATCGGGCAGCACGTGCGTAACGCAGGCATCCGGAAGAGGGTGACGCCTCACACGTTCCGGCACAGCTTCGCCACGCATCTTCTCGAGGGTGGAGCCGACCTCGTTGCCGTTCAGGAGATGCTGGGACACGCGGACATCTCTACGACTCAGATTTATACACATGTGGACCGCAGATACCTTCAGGAAGAACACCGTCAACACCACCCCCGGGGGTAGGCTCGGGTGAGTGCCGTCTCCCGTGTCCTCCACCTGTCCCGGAACCGCCAACTGGTGAACCGGTTCGCCGACAGGCGACTTCCACCGGAGCTCCTGTCGCGGATTCTCGAGTGCGCCCGGTACGCACCGTCCGCACGTGAAGATCAACCGTGGAAGCTCATCGTCGTCCAGGACGCCCCGACGCGCCACCGTCTCGCCCAGGCCGTATTCCAGTCAGATCTGATTCGATCCGCACCGGCGCTGATCGTGGGGTGCGCGCGAGTCCATTCCAACATCGCGGGCAGCGGACGCCCGAGCCATCCGATCGATCTGGCGGCGGCCACCGAGGCCATGGCGCTGGCGGCCGCGGACATGAGCCTCGCGACTGCGTGGATAACTGGATTCAGGGAAGGGGCGATCCGAGAGGTGCTCGGGATACCCGGCGACGTGCCCGTGGTGACGCTCCTGGCGGTCGGGTATCCGGATGGGTTCAAGCGTCTTCCTCGTCGCCGACCCGACGCCGAGATCATCGCGTGGGATCACTGGGACGGATCGGTGGAGGCCCGGTGATCGGAGGAAGAAGGACCCGGATTGGGAAAGGAGCTCGAATCCGGGTTGCGATCGGCTTCGCGCTGCTGCTGGTCTCGGTGGCGCCGTCCGTCCGGGCCCAGGACATCTCGTTTCAGCCGAGGCGAGGGAACGCTCTCGACAGTCGACTCGCGAGCTTTCTCGAGAGAGGTGGGTTTCAGGTCTGGACTCGTGATACGGTCGTCTCGAGCGAGGGGAGAATCGCGGGAGACCTGCTGATTCTCGAAG
>JAUVTH010000021.1 GCA_030601615.1 Gemmatimonadota bacterium | reverse complement strand
CCGCTCCTCGAATTGCCCCCGGTACTTCGTGCCCGCGATTACGGCCGCCATGTCGAGGGCCAGAACCCGATGGTCCTTCAGGCTGTCAGGTACGTCCGCCCGGTCGATCTTCTGCGCCAGTCCTTCGACGATGGCCGTCTTGCCGACGCCCGGCTCGCCGATGAGGACCGGGTTGTTCTTCTTGCGGCGCGACAGCACCTCCATGACCCTCTCGATCTCGGAGTGGCGACCGATCGTCGGATCCAGGACCCCTTCGTGCGCAAGTACTGTGAGGTCGCGGCAGAAGTGGTCCAGGGCTGGGGTCTTCGATTTTGACTCGCCACGCGGCACCGCCGGCGTCGGGGAGCTGCCCGGCTCCGCCAGGGCCCCCTCCGTCCCGAGCAGTTTCAGCATTTCCGCACGCGCTTCCTCAAGTCCGATACCCAGCTCACCGAGGACCTTTGCGGCCAGGCCCTTCTCCTCGCGAAGCAGGCCGAGAAGAAGGTGCTCGGTGCCCACGTAGCTGTGATTCAGCTCCCGGGCCTCCGCCATCGCATACTCCAGCACCTTCTTTGCGCGGGTCGTGTAGGGGAGCTCTCCGATCGAAGCGGATGCCTTTCCAGGGCGAATGTTCTCCTCGACGAGCCTCAACAGCTCGTCGAGATCCGCGGCGAGGCTGCGAAGCACTTCTGCGGCGACACCGTCTCCCTCACGGATCAGTCCGAGGAGGATGTGCTCGGTACCCACGTAGTCGTGCTGCAGGCGCACCGCTTCCTCGCGAGCCATCGCCAGCACTTTTCTCACACGGTCAGTGAAATTGTAGTTCATCCACCCCCCGAAGGCGGCCCGTCGGCCACCGTCGTATCGCTGGATCCTGCCGAGCGGCCGCTCTCCGACGCGTCCCGTTCGTCACTGGCAAGCTTATCCCGCACGAAGGACGCACGACAGACATCGGCTTCGTGCTCGTTCATCCGGCCACCGGCCTCACGCTCGAGGTGAGCAACCTGTCCGCGTACCAGGATTTCGTTGAGCGTCTCTACACGCGGCGATTTCAATAGTTTCAGAGAAACGCCCAGCCGAACTCCGGACAGGAGGTTCATCATCTCCTCCAGCGCCAGGCTCCGTGCCGTCCGGAGAATTCCGTACGCCCGCCACACCTTGTCCTCGAGCACTGCCGGTGCTTCACGCAGCAGCACGGACCGCGCACTGCGCTCGTATTCGATCACCTTGCCGGTCACCCGAGCGAGGTGATCGATCAGGTCCTCTTCCGTCTTCCCAAGGGTCGTCTGGTTGGAGATCTGAAAGAAATTTCCGATGACCTCCGATCCTTCGCCGTACAGGCCGCGGTAGGTCAGTCCCACCTGGGATATGCCCTCGAGCACCTTGCTGATCTCCTTCGTCAGCACGAGCCCCGGTATGTGGATCAGCACGGAGGCTCTCAGGCCTGTGCCGACGTTGGTCGGACACGCTGTGAGAAACCCGAACTGGTGGTGATACGCGAGAGGCAGGAGGGTGCCCAGCTCCTCGTCCAACCTGTCGACCTGCCGCCACGCTGCGTCGAGTTCGAGCCCGCCGACCAGGGCCTGCAGTCGAAGATGGTCTTCTTCGTTGACCATGACGCCGCACGAAGTCTCGTCGGCCAGGATCAGCGCTCCCCGCGAGGGGCTGCTGCCATCTCCCAGAAGATCTCGGCTGATCAGGTGACGCTCCACGAGGATCTCGCGATCGACCCGGTCGAGCGAGTCGACCTCCCAGATACAGGCGGATCTCAGGGAGTCCGCGTGCTCTGCGGCAGTTCGCACCCGCTCCAGTACTTCCGAGCGCTCCTCAGCGCCTGCGCGACCGGGGAACGGAAAGCCCTGTAAATTCCGCGCGACACGTACTCGAGACGAGAGGACGATCGCCTCCTCTATGCCACCGACGATCCAGTCGAGTCCCCTCTCGTCCAGGGGCGCGGAGGTCCGTATCACGCCTGGACCTCGATCTCGTGGATTTGATCCCTGAGCTTCGCTGCAGTCTCGAAGTCCTCCGTCTCGATCGCGCGTTTCAATCGCCTGCGCATTGACGACAGCTGACCGAGGCGGTCAGAGATGTCCGACGTCTCGTTGATGTAGACCTTGCCGGAGTGGTGCGCCGAGCCGTGAATCCGTCTCAGGAGGCCACTCAGCTGGCTCTCGAAGTGCACGTAGCATTGTGAACAGCCCACCCGTCCGGCACTTCGAAAGTCCGAGGCCGTAATACCGCAGAACGGGCACGGCTCGGAGGCCCCCGCAGCAGACGCGGCCGGACTCGTCGAGCCGAGCTGACCGAGGAAATCCAGCAGGGGGGGCTTGCTCGGAGCCTCGCCGATAGCTGACTCGGCCGCGAGTCCTCTTTCGGCAGCGCAGGAGGCACACAACTGCACCATGCTCATTACCTCACCCTCGATCGAAGTCACGTGGACTTCGGCATCCTCTTTGCCGCAGTCGTCACACAGCATGCGGGCTCACCTCTTGTCGCTCGATGTTTCCGACTCTTCCGGGGCTGGCTCGAGAACACCTGAAGAGAGCCGCCAGATCCCATCCGTGCGTGCCGCGAGCGCTGAATTGTGGGTCACCACCACCATGGCCGTGTCATGATCGCGGACCAGGTCGAAAAGCACTTCGTGGAGCATTTCACTCGTGTCGAGATCGAGATTGCCGGAAGGCTCGTCGGCGAGCAGGACGGGGGGCTCGTTGGCGAGGGCCCTGGCCGCGGCTACCCGTTGCTGCTCTCCACCAGACAGCTTGCCGGGTGGGTGGCTCGACCGATCGGCCAGGCCCACCTGGTCCAGGAGGTCCAGCGCTCGTTTCCGGGCCGAGTCACGCGAGACGCCGGCTATCACCTGCGGCATCATCACGTTCTCGAGAGCTGTGAAGTCACGCAGAAGGTGATGGAACTGGAATACGAACCCCACATAGAGGTTGCGAATGCGTGCGAGGTCCACGTCGTCGAGGTTGGCCAGATCGCGACCGCCGAGAGCGACGTTTCCCGATGTCGGTAGATCCAGCCCCCCGAGGATGTGCAACAGCGTGGATTTGCCCGATCCACTCGGCCCGACGATCGACACGGTCTCTCCGCGCCAGAGCTGAAAGTCGACGCCCTTCAATACCCTGATCTCCCCGCCGTCCGCTCCGGCGAAGCTCCGATGCACGCCGACCGCCGAAACAGCCGGGGCGATCGACGGCCCCCTGTTCACCGTATCACTCATGGCGGATCGCCTCTACGGGAGTGTAGTCAGCGGCGCGACGGGCTGGATAGATGGTGGCCAGGAACGCGATGGCCAGAGACGCCAGGACGATCAGTCCGACATCGAGCGGATTCGTGTCTACCGGCAAGTGGTCGATGAAGTAGACGTCTCCGGGCAGCGTGATGAACTGGTAGCGGTCGAGAAGCCACGACAGGGCCAGTCCGAGACCCGTTCCAACCGACGTGCCGACGAGCCCGATTACCACTCCCTGGAGCACAAAGATCCGAGTGATGTTCGAAGCGGTCAGGCCCATCGCCCGAAGGATTCCGATCTCGCGCACCTTGTCCGTCACGACCATGATCAGGGTCGATACGATGTTGAAAGAGGCCACAAGCACGATCAGCAGCAGGATGATGCCCATCGCGAACTTCTCGAGCTTGAGAGCGGAGAAAAGGCTCGCGTTCTGTCTCTGCCAATCGTCCACCGAGTAGGGGAATCCGAGCGAGTCCCTGATGCGCGAGGCCACTTCCCCGCTCCTCCACGGATCGCGGACGTTGAACTCGACTCCGGTCACCGCTCGTCCCATGCGCAGGAGGCTCTGAGCCGATTCGAGGGCCACGTACGCGAACTTCGTATCGTATTGATAGAGTCCCGTCTCGAAGATGCCGGTGACCTCGTAGAGTCGCATCTGCGGCTGGATGCCCGTCGGAGTGAGTTCTGCTCCCTGGAACGAAACGACCGTGACGGTCTTTCCCGCGTACAGGTTGAGCCTGTTGGCCAGGGTCGCTCCGAGGACGATCCCGGGCCGACCCGACTCGGTCTCGCCGAAAGGCATGGATCCCGACGTCAAATGCTCGTCGACCTCGGTCACGGAGAGCGAGACGGAGTCGCCAGCGATGCCACGCAGTACAGCCCCCTCGGAGTAGCTGCCCCCCGGCACGTTCAGGCCCACCTCCGTGTAGATGAAGGGCGCAGCGGCCGTCACGTCGGGGTCGTCGCTGACCCTACTGAGCACGGACTCCCAACTCTCCATCCGCACGGCCTCTCCGATCTCCAGCACCATGCCGTGCGAATTGGCCCCGAGGATCTTCTCGCGCAGGTCGGTCTGCAGGCCCGACATGACCCCGATCACTACGATGAGGGCCATGACGCCGACGGATACTCCTCCGATCGCAATGAGGGTTATGAGCGACAGGAACCCCCTCCCCCTCCGACTCGACAGGTAGCGCCGCGCCACGAACCAGTCGAGAGCGCGGTCCGTCCGTCGGTCACGCTGGCTGCTCTCAGGTGGACTCATCGTCCCTCAGGATCGGGTACAGGATAACCTCTCGAATGGTCGGTTTGTCTGTCAGGAGCATCACCAGCCGGTCGACACCCATGCCCAAGCCTCCCGTGGGAGGAAGGCCGTACTCGAGGGCCCTCACGTAGTCCTCGTCCAGGATCTGCGCCTCTGCATCGCCCGCGGCGCGCGCCGTAGCCTGCTGCGCGAACCGGTCCCACTGGTCGATCGGATCGTTGAGCTCGCTGAAAGCGTTCACCAGCTCGCTCCCGGCGACGATGACTTCGAAGCGCTCGGCGAGCTCAGGGTCTCCACGCTTCGGCTTGGCGAGCGGGCTCATCTCGATCGGGTAGTCGAAAATGATCGTCGGATTCACCAGCTCTGGCTCGACCCAATTGGAAAAGACGACGTCCAGAAGCTTGGTGCGCCCGAGCTCGCCAGCGTCGCTGCGACCTGCCGCGCGGACCCGGCGTCGCAGCTCCTCGGTATCGGCGGTGCGGGCATCGAATCCCGCGAAGTTCTCGATCGCATCGTAGAAGGCGATCCGTCGCCACGGTCGGGCGAGGCTTACGGTATGTCCAGAGTACTCAATCTCGAGGCGTCCCAGGACCGCGAGCGCCGTCTCCGTCACCAGATGCTCGGCCGTGTCCATCATCGTCTGATAGTCGGCGTAGGCTCTGTACAGCTCGAGCATCGTGAACTCGGGATTGTGCGTCCGGTCGATCCCCTCATTGCGGAAGTTCTTTGAGATCTCGTACACGCGATCGAGCTGGCCGACTATGAGTCGCTTGAGGTAGAGCTCGTCAGCGATCCTGAGATACAGGGCTCGGTCGAGCGCGTGATGGTGCGTCGTGAAGGGCCGGGCGAAGGCCCCTCCATACAACGGTTGAAGTATGGGAGTCTCGACCTCGACGTACCCCTCGGCATCAAGGAGGGCGCGAAGCGTCGATGTGATCCGGGCGCGGGTAAGGAAGACGTCCCTGACATCCGGGTTCACGGCGAGGTCGGCATACCGTTGGCGATACCGGCTCTCGACATCGGAGAACCCGCTGTGGACGATCGTTTCGCCTTCTTCCGTGACCTCTGTCTTGCCCATGGGGAGCGGGCGCATCGACTTGGCCAGTAGCGCCAGCTTCTGGACCCGGACCGTGACCTCACCGGTTCGTGTGCGAAACAGCGGCCCTTCGACGCCGATCCAATCCCCCAGGTCCAGGAGTTTGCGGATCTCATGCTCTGTCTCGGTGAGCTCGTCGCGGCGCAGGTAGACCTGCAGCCGCCCCGAGCGGTCACCCAGGTGAGCGAACGCGCTCTTCCCCATGTCTCGGAGTGACAGGAGACGTCCCGCGATCCTGACGTGCGGTCCCTCGTCCTCCTCCCCCAGCTTCGACATTGCCGATGCAAGATCGTCGGACGGATCGAACGAGTATGCGTATGCCGGCACTTCGATATCGCGGAGTCTCTCGAGCTTCGCGTAACGGTCCCGGATAGGCTTCGGCCGTTCCGGCGCCGCGTACCACTCCCGGATGGGCAGGCCGTCCCTCAGGCCCGGCTGGTCTTCGGGGGCCACGGTCAGGTGGCTCCTTTCCGTCGCAGGAAGGCCTCTATGAAGCCGTGAATGTCGCCATCAAGTACGCCATCGGCGTTACCGACTTCGAGATTCGTTCGGTGGTCCTTGACCATCGTGTATGGCTGCAGAACGTACGATCGGATCTGGTTGCCCCATGCTATGTCCGTCTTGGAGTCCTCGATCGCCTGCCGTTCAGCCTCCTTCTCCTCCATCGCGCGCTGATACAGCGCGGCTTGAAGCATCTTCATCGCTTTTGCACGGTTCTTGTGCTGGCTTCGCTCCTGCTGACACGCTACCACCACGCCGGTCGGGTTATGAGTGCTGCGGCCCGCCGCGTCCGTCTTGTTCACGTGCTGTCCACCGGCTCCCGAAGCGCGGTACGTATCGACCCTCAGGTCCGAGTCGTCGATCTCGATCTCGACGTCATCATCTACTTCCGGATAGACGAAGACGGAGGCAAAAGAGGTGTGTCGACGTCCCTGGGCGTCGAACGGAGAGATACGGACCAGCCGATGAACGCCGGACTCAGCGCCCAGGTACCCGAACGCGTGATCCCCCCGGACTTCGAGCGTAGCTGACTTGATCCCTGCCTCATCGCCCGGCTGAAGCTCCAGGAGTTCGACGGAATACCCCCGACGCTCCGCGTACCGGGAATACATTCGCAACAGCATTTCGGCCCAGTCCTGGGACTCGGTGCCACCAGCGCCCGGATGAATGGTGAGGAGAGCCGACCGGTGGGCATCCGGACCGCGCAGCATGTTGCGAATCTCGAGTTCGACCAGGCCTTCCTCGACCCCCGTTGTCTCCCGCTCGAGCTCAGCCGCGAGCTCCTCGTCATCCGCTTCGGCAAGGAGGTCGGCAAACTCGGTCAGGTCGTCGATTCGACCCGAAAGGGCGTGCCACGGCGCCGTCCAGTTCTTCAGTGCGTTAGCTCGGTCGATGACCTCCCGGGCGGAGTCGGGCAGGTCCCAGAATCCGGGGCTCGCCATCCGCTGCTCGAGTTTCGCAAGATTCGATTCTTTCGACTCAAGGTCAAAGAAACCCCCGTAGCTCGTCGAGCCTTCGCCTTAATTCGTTTATCTGTTCCAGCTCTGCCTCGGATACTGCCATTCGATACGCTCCCTGGCCACCATTCCACGACGGCGTTGTCGTGTGCCGTCTGCCTTGCTAAGACGGGGCTCCCGCCGGCGGCGGAAAACCCCATCTCGGCGAGTCTAGCCGGGGCTATTCTCCGGGTCAAGCGGTACTCCCTGCCAGCTCAAGGTCGATGGTTCGTGTCTCCGTGTCGACCCGCGCAACCTGAACGTTGATTCTGTCGCCAAGACGGTATCGAGTCCGGGTCCGGCGGCCGACGACGGAATGAGCATCCGGGTCGAACATGTAATAGTCGTCCACAAGCGATCCAAGCCGCACGAGTCCTTCCGCAAACACCTGGTCCAGCATCACGAACAGTCCGAAGCTGGTCACGCCGCTGATCGTGCCCGGAAACTCGTCTCCGACGTGACGCTGCATGTACTGGATCTTCTTCGCGTCCACGGACTCCCGCTCGGCCTCTTGAGCCCGTCGTTCCATGGCGGACGAATGTCGAGCCACTTCGGTCAGCACATCCGGATCGGCTCGGGCAGAGGATTGATTGAGCCAGCGGACGACCGCTCGGTGAACCCCCAGATCCGGATACCGGCGGATGGGAGACGTGAAGTGAACGTAGGCCTCCGAGGCGAGTCCGAAATGGCCCACGTTGGTGGTGGAGTAGCGGGCCCGGCGCATCGAGCGCAGGGTCACCGTAGAGATCAGATACTCGTGGGGTTTCCCGCTTGACTCGCTTACAAGTCGTGCCAGGTCCGAGGGTCGGACCGTACCGGCCGGGAGCGACTGTCCGAAGAAGGCAGCCAGTTCGCGAAGGTTTTGAATGCGGTCGGGATCAGGTTCCTCGTGGATTCGATAGATGAGGGGGAGTTCCTGGTCGAGTCCCAGCCGGGCCACTGTCTCGTTAGCCAGGATCATCAGATCCTCTACGATGCGATGCGCTTCCAGCCGTGGACGCGCACGAATCTCCAGTGGCTGGCCCCTGTCGTCCAGGACCACTTCGGCCTCCGGGATGGCGAAGTCGATGGCGCCGGCCGAGGCTCGAGCCTCGCGAAGCTCTCTTGCAACGGAGGACAGGTCGCTCAGAGCACGTGCCAGCTCCCGCTCCTGTCCACTTGCCCGCTCCGGATCGTCGAGCAGGTCCTGAGCCGTCTCGTAGGCCAGACGGTGTGCACTCCGGATGACGCCCCGAACTACTCGCCGGTCCCGAATCACCTTCCGCTCGTCGATCGAAAACACCACCGACAACGTCAGGCGATCCTCGCGGGGTACCAGGGAGCAAAGGCCAGAGGACAGCTCTTCGGGGAGCATGGGTATCACCCGGTCCACGAGATACACGCTTGTGCCTCGTTCGAGCGCCTCCCTGTCGATGCTACTCCCTTCCTTTACGTACCAGGACACGTCGGCGATGTGGATGGCCACTTCCATCCCGTCACCCGTACGGCGCACGGAAAGGGCGTCGTCGTGGTCCTTCGCGCTGGCTGGATCGATCGTAAAGCTGAGAACGTCGCGAAAGTCCTCCCGGCCTGCGAGATCTTCGGGACGAAGTCCCCGGCGAGCGATCTTGCTCGCCTCATGAGCCACGTCCGGAGGGAAATCGATCGGGAGTTGCTGTCCGAGAACGATGGAGAGCACGTCCAACCCCGGGTCACCGGGCCGTCCGAGCACCTTCTTCACCGATCCGACCGGGCGTAGCTCTCCTTTTCCCCACTCGCTCAGCTCGACGAGTACGACGTCACCGTCAGAGGCGTCTTCCCGGACTGCCGCTGGCACGAAGATGTCGGTTGGCAGAGGCGGTTCCTGGGGCACGACGACGCCGTATCCCTTCCGATCGTGGTAGACGCCGACGACCTGGTCCCACGCACGCTCGAGCACGCGGACAAGGCGCCCCTCGGGATTGCGCCCCGGTGTGTGCTTTTCGACGCGAACGGCCACGCGGTCGCCGTCGACCGCCGAGCCGAGGTGTCTGCGAGGGACGAATACGTCGTCCCCTCCCGCCTCTTCCGGAACCACGAAACCGTCTCCGGCTCGCGTCACATCGACAGTCCCGGTGACGATCTGGAAGCTTCCGGGGAGGGCGTATCTTCCCTTCCTCTGCCGGAACACCTCGCCGTCTCTCTCCATCGCGCGCAGGCGCCTCCGAAACGCCCGGTAAGAGTGCGTGTCGACTTTGAGGCGTCGGGCGAGATCTCGTGTCGGCAGGGGCCCGTGAGCGTTCGCGAGTGTTTCGAGGATGTCGGATCGTCTTGGGATCTCGGTCATTCGGAAGTGTGTCCGATCTGGTTCAGAACCGGAAGGCCAGGGACAGCTGGAAAGGAGAGTCTGAGTCGAAGCCGGAGAAGTCATCGAAGGCACGTCCCAGGTCGAACAGCAGACGGTCGTACCGGAGGCCGATGCCGAGCGCCGGACCCCGCCGGCCTGCTGCCGTCCATGCGTAGCCCCCACGCACGTACAGAATACCGCGCAGGGAAGCTTCCGCACCCAGATAGCCCTCGAGATCGTCGAATTCTGAAACGGTCTGCTGGATATCCGCTTGAATGACCACTCCGAAGCGACGCTCATCGGGAAGGAAGGCCCGCATGGCGTCGAGGGAGGCGCCCACGCGCAATCGCGCAGGCATGGGATCGCTGGTGCTTCCGCCCCCGAAGTTGATCCCTGGGCCCAGGTTTCGGAGGACGGCGCCCAGCGCCAGGCCAGGTGCAGCTGGGATGTCCGCGACAACTCCGAGATCGAAGACGTGTCCCACGGAGCTACCGCCGTAGGCCTCACACTCGCCCGAGCAGGCCGAGGAGAGCCGCAGGAGCTTGTAGTTGAGACCGAGATCGACGTCTGCCGAGAGTCCGTATCCTGCCGTGAGAATCAGGGCCCCGTCGTCCAGGTCTATTGTGCCCAGATCCTGGTTGGCGGCGTCTCGAGCCTCTATGGAGCCCATGTCAAAGTGGTAAAAGGCGAGGCCGAGGCGGACGGAACTCCACCGGCCGAGGAACCCGAGGACCTGAGTGGACGTGCCGAAGTCGTTGGCGGCGTGGAAGTAGGCGGAAGAGCGCTCGACAGCCGCTACTGAGGCAGGGTTCCACAGGACGCCCTCCACGTCTCCCCTGGAAGCGGTTACGGCTCCAGCCAGACCTACGGTACGCGCTCCGATGGGAGTGAGAAGGAAGCGAGCGGCTTCGCGCGTGGATGTTTGATTCCGCAGGGTCGTCTCAGAGTCCTGCGCCGATACAGGGCCGGCAACGAGGGCGAGAAGTGTCGCCAGCGCGAGGCTAGAAGGCCTCGGCTTCATCGATCAGCATTACAGGAATCCCGTCGTCGATGCGATAGCGCAGCCGGCACGAGTGGCACCGGAGCTCCTGCTCCTGTTCTCTGTACTCGAGCTTTCCCCTGCATTTCGGGCAGACGAGGATTTCGAGAAGCTTGGGATCGATTGACATGGCTCACCTGCGACGGGAAGGAAGATTATACCCGAGTAGCTTAAGGCGACCCGGACGGCGCCGCCAGTTAGCCATGACCTTGACCCTCAGGTCGAGGAACACCGGTCGGTCGATCAGCTTCTCGATCTTGAGCCTCGACTTTCGGCCGATGTTCTTGATCATGCTACCGCCGCGGCCGATCACAATTCCCTTCTGCGACTCCCGCTCGACGTATATGAACGCGGATATGAACACCGGGTCAGCGGATTCCCTGAACGTGTCGATCTCCACGGCGGTTGCATAGGGCACTTCCTCAGAGAGTTCCTCCAAGCACGTCTCCCGTATCAGCTCGGCCGCGAAGAACCTCACAGGGGCAGTCGCGATCTCGTCCACCGGATAGAGCGGTGGGCTCTCAGGCAGCAGCTCGATGATGGCCCGGCGAAGCGCCTCGATGCCCTGGCCCCTCGTGGCGACCGTGGCGACGGCCAAGTGCCACCGTTTTCCTCCAGTCAGGCGGTCCTCGATCGCGGCCAGGGCATCATCTGCTACCCGATCCGCCTTGTTCAGGCAGAGAATCGAGGGGACGCCGCGTACCGGAAGGAATGCCTCGGCGTGTTCGACGCTCGGCGTCCAACCGACATCGACAACGTATACCAGCACATCAGCGTCAGTCCGGGCACGCTCCGCCTCGGCCTGCATGGACTCGTGCAGGGCATATCGGGGTTCGAGCAATCCTGGTGTATCGACAAACACGGCCTGGTGTCGCTCGTCCGAATAAATGCCCAGCAGTCGCTGCCGAGTCGTCTGTGGCTTCGGAGTGACGATGCTCAGGCGCTCACCGATCAAGGCGTTCAGGAGCGTGGACTTTCCGACATTCGGAAGCCCGAGGATGGAGCAGATTCCTGCCTTGAAGGAATCCGCGGTTGCGTGTGTAGATATCGGCATCGCCATAAGAGAGAAGTTGCGGGGCCGCCGGCGACCCCACAACCACCGACGCTGTGATGGACATGAGACTAACGGCCGGGTCTACGCTGCCGCATGCGGCTTTGACGTTGCTCCTGAATCTCGGCCTGTATTTTCCTGTACTCCGGTATCTGGTCTTCCGTCAGCAACGCCTCGACCTGCTCCCTGGTCTCCTCCCCCAGTTCTTCCATCCTGGGGCGCAGTTCCATCATGGCCTCGCGCCCCTCACCGCGGGCGGTTTCGAACATGGCCTGCCCCTTCTCTCCCTGGGACAGGAGGATCGTCCGAATCCCCTCAGTCTGGTCATCCGTCAGGTCAAGGCGTGCCTGATAAGTTGCAATCAAACTGTCCGTTGCGGCACCAAGGTCCCGGCGCGTCGGCTGCTGGGCGATGGCTGTGCTCGGCACTGCTGCGAACAGGAGCACGGCGCATGCCACTCGCGTGATCCACTGCATCGTTTACCCTCCGGCGTGAATTGGGTGGTGTCGTTCTCGCCAGCTACAAGGGTTGGACTGCCGGTGTGCCGGGGGCATTCCCGATTTCCCTGTTGGAGTGGTGTGACTCGCGTGAGGGGAGGTCCGAACGCGTCGCCTCACGGGTCGGATCTCCTGCAGTTGCCGGCAGGGGCGCCTGCGCCGAGTGTCACGCGGGATACGAGCCTAAAACACGAACGCCCCGACCCGGAGCGAGTCCGAGCGGGGCGAACGATATGAGAGCCGGCGGCGACCTACTCTCCCACGGCCTGAAGCTGCAGTACCATCGGCGCTGAGGGGCTTAACTGCTGGGTTCGGGAT
>JAUVTH010000073.1 GCA_030601615.1 Gemmatimonadota bacterium | reverse complement strand
GTGATCGCCGAGTCCGCCGAGTACGAGGAAGTGGAGGGCAACATCTACTTCCCTCCCGACTCGGTGTCCGCGGCGTACCTTCAGAAGAGCGACACGCAGTCCCGCTGCCCGTGGAAGGGAGTGGCATCCTACTACGACGTCCTGGTAGACGGGGAGGTCAATCGGGCTGCCGCATGGTATTACCCTGACCCCCGAGATGCCGCCGCCCGAATCAAGGACCACGTGGCGTTCTGGCGTGGAGTGACCATCCAGAAGTAGAAGCAACGGACATGAAGCGTCCGTTGACGGACAGAGGAAACGAGACGTACGGTACGGCGGTCGCGCGCCCGATGAGCTCACTCGACGCCAGGAGACCGTCCGTTGAGCCAGTACCTTCTGCTCGCCATCGCCACCATCATCACCCTCGGCATCGCCGCGGAGTGGATCGCGTGGCGAGTCGGCCTACCGTCTATCCTCGTGCTTCTCGTGTTCGGAATCGTGGCGGGTCCGCTTACCGGCCTCTTGAAACCCGACGCCATCTTCGGCGATCTGCTCTTCCCCGTAGTCTCGGTTTCCGTCGCGATCATCCTGTTCGAGGGCGGGGCGAGCCTGCGAATCGGGGAGCTGCGGCAGGTAGGTAGGGTAGTCACCAGCCTCGTGACCGTAGGAGCGATCGTCACCTGGGCCCTGGTCACAGCAGCGGCACACTATATCCTTGGCTTCGCCCTCGAACCGGCTCTCCTTCTCGGCGCCATCCTCGTGGTCACGGGACCCACCGTGATCGTGCCGCTCCTGAGACACATGCGGCCAAACCCGCAGGTCGGCAATACGCTGAAGTGGGAAGGCATCCTCATCGACCCGATCGGGGCGGTGCTGGCCGTGCTCGTGTTCGAGGTCCTGCTTGCTGGTGGACTCGAGGTCGCGTGGACCGTCGGTGCCCTGGGGTTCCTGAAGACGGTCGTAATCGGCGTCACGCTGGCGGCCGTCGGAGCAGGCCTGATGATCTTGCTCCTCGATCGCCGCTGGGTACCGGAGTTCCTGCAGAGCCCTCTCTCGCTGACCGTCGTCGTCGCCGCCTTCGCCGGGTCCAACGCCCTGCAGCCCGAGTCCGGCCTGCTCACGGTCACGCTGATGGGCATGGCAATGGCCAACCAGAGCTCCGTGAACATCCGTCACATCATCGAGTTCAAGGAGAACCTGCGCGTCCTCCTCATCTCGTCCCTGTTCATCATCCTGGCGGCGCGTCTCGAAATGGCCGACCTGCGTGCCGTGGGCTTGCCCGAGATCGCGTTCATCGGCGCGCTGATCCTGGTCGTGCGGCCGCTGGCCGTCGGAATCTCGACGCGAGGCTCGGACTTCAGCTGGCGCGAGCGGATCCTGCTCGGGTGGGTGGCGCCGCGCGGCATCGTGGCGGCCGCGGTGTCGTCCCTGTTCGCGCTGGAGCTGACCCGACACGGATACGCGGGAGCCGAGCAACTAGCCTCCGTCACGTTCCTGGTGATCATCGCGACCGTCCTCGTCTACGGCTTCACGGCAGGACCCCTCGCCCGGCGCCTCGGCGTGGCGCTGCCCGAACCTCAGGGAGTCCTGTTCGTAGGGGCGCACCCGTGGGCACGCGAGATTGCTCGCGAGCTGCAGGAGCTCGGGTTCCAGGTGCGCCTCGCAGACACCAACCGCCGGAACATCTCTCAAGCAGGCCTGGCCGGCCTCCCCACTTACTACGGAAGCACCCTGACCGAGGGAGCGCTCGACCAGATCGAGCTCGCCGGGATCGGCAATCTTCTGGCGCTCACCTCGAATGACGAGGTGAACTCGCTCACGGGCCTGAATTTCAGCGAGGTATTCGGGGTGGACTCGGTGTACCAGCTCCCACCCGCAGAGCTCGAGACCGCGACGGAAGAGACGCTGGTGGGACGTCACCTGCGGGGGCGGTTCCTGTTCCAGGCCGACGCCGGGCACTGGGAACTGACGTCCCGGTTCGACGCTGGCGCCGACGTCAAGACGACGAAGCTCACCGTTGCCTTCGGCTATACCGACTTCCTCGAGCAGTACCCGGACGCTATCCCGCTATTCGTCGTAGACGAGGGGAAGCTCACAGTCGTGACCGTGTACGGCGCCGCGGTCCCGCAGCCCGGGCAGACGATCGTAGCAATCGTCGGAGGAGCCTGACGCGGTACCTGGACAGGCGGCAACCGCCGGCCGAGCCCTGTAGCAGGTCACGGAAGAACCCTCCTACTTGTCGACCGAGAAGCTGATCGGTTGGCCGATCCACACGCCGATGGGTTTGTCACGCAGCATGGCCGGGGAGAATTCCATTCGCTCCACGATCGCGAGAGCCGCGTCGTCGAGCTGAGGGTAGCCACTGGATCGGTTGATCTGGGATTTGGTCGGGTTCCCTTCCGAGTCCACCCAGACCCACATCATGATCTCACCCCCGATGCCGGCCTCCTTCAGCACTCTCGGGTAGTACTTCGCCAGCAGACGCAGCATTTCCGGACCATTCAGGAGTCGCGGCTCCGTGTCGCGGTCCACGTAGACCGGCTGGTCGCTCGGATCGACCTCGACGTCCGGGGGCGGCGGAGCGAGCTCATTCGCGGGGTTTTCCGCGAACGTGGTGGCGGCGATGGTGATGTCCTCATCGAGAATATTGGCCGAGACCCTGGGACGAGCCGGCCTGACGATCGCCTCGGGAGGCGGAGGGATCCTGACCTCGGGCGGAAGCTCGATTGCCGCCAGCTCGTCCGCAACGAAGCCGAGGTCGGCCGCCTGCATCTTCGGGAAGAACTCGAACGCGACGAAGTGGACGACGACCGAAGCCAGAATCGCCGTCGCCACGAAGAAGCGGTAAGAGCCCTTGAACCGCTGGTTCGCCGTAAGGGTCTCTTCTTCAGGTTGGCCCTTCAAAACGGAGTGCAGCACCTCGTCAGGCATCACTCGCTCCTCCTACCACCGTGGCCGCCAGTCAGGGCGACCCTCCCCCCAGGATGCGTCAAGACGGACCGCAACAGGACTGGAACACAGTCCAAGTTACTATACGCGAGACAGGCACTGAAGGGTTCGTTTTCACCACCATCGGATCCCGCCGTCTTCTGCGTGTCACCTCATACCGTGAACACGCCCGGAATGACCATCGTTCAATCGTCACCGTCGTGGCCACACACAGCGACACGTCGGGCACCGATCCGGTTTCCGATGTATACTGAAAGAGAGAGCCGTAGCCAGGCGCGGCAGGCCATGCGTGACTCGGCCGCGGTCTCCCCGGGGAGACTCATGAACGACACGTGGTTGTCCTGGCCTGGATCAAGCTTCTGGGACGTCGCGGCCGACACGACCGTGATCGTGATCGCTCTCGGGAGCATCGTCGTCGGAGTCCGTTCGCTGTCGGACCCGGTCGTCGCGGCAACTCCGGCGATTACCCAGGTGCTGGCGGACGTCAGAATTCCGGTGGCGACGGTAATCGACCCGGGCGCGCCACTCGTCACTGCCGAGGACCGCCGGGTCACCGCGCGCGAACCGATCTCGCTCATGGCAAGGAATCTCGAATCCACGATCGGACGGTACCGGGCCGTGTCCTCCGTTTACGCACAGAGGCGGCTCGCGTGTGACCAGCTGCGTGAAGCGTATCGCGAAGTCGAGGCCGGGTGGACGCAGTACAGCATCGCGCGGGGGCGCACGTTCGGTGGCGAGCTGCCCGATCATCTGCTGACCTGGGATGATGCCCTGTACGAAGCGGTCCGCGATGTTGACCGCGACTTCACGGCTTCGGGCTGCAACCGTCCGTAGACGCCAGGCCCGACTCACACGCCGGACCTCCACGGAGATGCGGACATGCGCATGCGGCATCGGACGGTCATCTCGTTAGCCTTGATCTCGTGTCTCCTCCCGGGCGTGGGTGCGCTGGTGGACCTGGAATGAAAAGTGTCCCGGTCGCGACGCTGGCGCTCGCGGTGGTGTTGGCGACCGGTTGTGGAGCCGACGACCAGTCGCGCCCCGGTTTCCCGCGCACCCCGCGCACGGCCCTCGAGGAATCGCCGTATCCGTACGCGGCCGCCGCCGAGGACGTCGGCCTTTCACCCGACGCTATCTGGCTGTTCAAAGAGCGCCTCTACTCGAGGGTCGTCGCGCGCCACGTGATCGGCTCGGAGATCCTGGTGATCAAGGACGGCCAGATCGTGCTGCACCAGGCGATGGGCTGGGCCGACCGTGATGAACTCGTTCCGATGGAGCGAAACTCGATCTTCCGCCTCGCCTCGATGACCAAGCCATTTCTGGCAACGGCGGCACTGCTCCTGGCCGAAGAGGGGCGCATCGCCCTCGACTCCCAGGTCGCGACGTACCTCGCGTCATTCGACAACGAGGGGTCACGCCGTATCACCGTGAAGGAGCTGCTCACACATCGCTCCGGGTTCGTTCAGGGCGGTGAGCCACCCGGCTACGCCGCCCAGCCGACCCTCGTGGACGCCGTCAACCTCGCCGCGACACAGGGCCCGGATTTCGAGCCCGGAGAGCGCTTCATTTCTTCCAACCTGAATTCCGACGCGCTGGGCGCGGTGGTGGCGACCATTACCTCGATGCCTGTCGAGCGATTCTTCGAGGAGCGCCTCCTGGAGCCGCTCGGTCTCGCAGACACACACACAGCGTTCTCGCCGGATGCAGACTGGGCGGACCGAGTTCCTTCCTTGTACCGCAGTTGGGGGGGCACCTCGTGGGAGCGCTGGTGGAATCCGGCACGACCGCACGAGACGACGTGGTTCAGCCCGGCCGGCGACCTGTTCGGAACCGCGTTCGACTACGCCCGCTTCCTGCAGGTGTGGATCGACGGCGGCGCCGTCGGAGACGAACGCCTTCTGCAGCCGGCCACCGTCGAGGTAGCGTTGGCCGACCCGGTGGCAGCCGATACAATGGCCCTACGCGCCCGGTGGTACGGCATGCACTGGGAGATCTACGCCCGTTCGCCCACTACCGGTGGACTCCCCGCGTTCGGACATCGGGGCGCGACCGGCACGCTGGGGATGGCGATCCCGCACCGGAACACGATCGTGATCTACCTGACCAATTCCGGCGAGACCGAGGTCGTCGACGAGGTCATCGACGCCGCGCTGGAGATTTTCGGGAGTTAGACATGGCAAAGATGAAGATCGGGAACGGACCCCTGAGGCTTACTCTGACGGACGACAAGGGCCGTATCGTAGCGGACCTTCGCTATCCAAGGGTCAGGTGGCAGAAGCTCGTGATCGAGAGTGAGGACTGCGAGTTCGATACTGTAGTCCTGAGCGACACGCGGGTCCGCCTCCAGAAGAGAGTCGAGGCCTCCGGGGACGACGCCGAGACCAAGCCCCCCGAGTGGGACCCGTTCCACGAGATCGAGTGGGGGGTGCGGGACTTCCTGAAGAAGGTCGGCGAGGCGTTCGGCATCTGAAGCGCCACGCGACGCGGATCGACCCGACGCAGGCGATCAGGACGGAGTGAGGGGCCGGGGCCGCGTTGGGAGTCTGACCAATACTCCTCCCGTGATGACTCCGAGGACGACTCCTGCGATGGCCGGTGCCATGAGTATGGCGAACACATCGTAGACCGCGTCCGCCAGAGTGGTGAGGAAGCCGAGCCCGAGCGCGCTCGCCCCCCAGCCGAGGGCCGATACGGCGATCCACCAACGCGATTGATGCACGTAGCGCCGCAGAACCCGCTCCTGGACGAATCCCGTGAGCGCCCCGGCGATCGTGAAGGCCCCGATCAGCCCCAGCACACCATTGCGGTCGACAGCGACCTGGCCTACTTCGACTACGAGCCAGCCGACGACGAACACGAAGGTCATGCCGATCACGCTGCCGAGGATCCAGCCGGCCGAGTCCGCCGGAGACCACATGCGAGAGCGGTGTGGCTCCAGCAGTCGCTGGACCACGAGACGCTGAAGAAATCCGACGCCGGCGCCGACCGTGATGGCGGCGATGATCGGAGCGCGCAGCATATAGCCGAGGAAGAAACCAGCGTACAGGCCGAGGGAGTAGCCGATCGCCGTGACCACGGTCCAGAGCGCCCACCAACCCAGACGACGGGAGTCGGTCATCGTACCGGCCCAGGCTCAGCCCGCGCTCGCCTCGCGCCACATGAGTACTGACAGCAGCCCGAGTCCAATGAAGATCGCCGCGCTGGGCCACATGGGGATCGCCACAGCACTCACGGTAACAGTCCATCCGAAGATCGCACGGGCCAGGTGCGCGATCGCGATCAGGCCGAACAGGAAGCTCCCGAAGGTAGAGAACGGCTTCATGCTACCACTCCGTCTTGGGACATCCGAGGAGGGGTTGGGAAAATGGGATAATGGGACCGAGATGGATAGGGCCCGATAACCGCGGCCGTGACAGCCCGGTGACGCCTCCGGAGTAGCGTAGAGTCGGTGCTCCAACACGAGGTATGGTTGTCATGATTGTCGTACTGCTCATTGTCATGGTGCTCTTAGGACTCGCCTATGCCGATTACTGCCTGGTCGACAACACCGCACACTTCGGGATCTGCTTCGCGAAAGTGGCCGAAGCGGAGGAAGCCCGGAAGGAGGCGGCGTCCATCGAGGCGGTTGCGGACGGCGCAGTGGGCGTTGTCGCGGCGAACGAGGTAGTGATTCCCGCCGAAGCGCGTCCGGCGGCCCGGCTGGCCGACAACGGCAGCGAACGACCGCTCCGTTCCCCAATCAGTCCAGTGCCCGCGTGGCTCCTCCTTGAACTGGAGCCGGTACTGAAACTGCGTGAAGAAGCGTCCTGACGCGCTGAATAGCCTACTATGCCAGCCTCCGCGCGAGAATCCCCCTCGTGCGGCTCGCCGGTCCCGTCCACGGTCCCGGCCCTCAAGGAGAATTGTCTGCAGCCCCACCACACCGAGTGTTGAGCGTGTCCACACGTTCCAGGAATCAAGGCCAAAGGCGATCCTGCGGCCAGGATAGGCGCATAAACCTGCTGTGGATGTGGATGCCGGCCCGGTCTGACCCACTCCGGACCGAATATCCGCGGAGTGGCGTGAGGCCCGGACTGTGGCTTCGGC
>JAUVTH010000119.1 GCA_030601615.1 Gemmatimonadota bacterium | reverse complement strand
GTTGAGCTCGTTTCCGACCTCGGCCACGCGGAACTCGTTCCTGTCGAACCACACCTCCCGGAAGGCGTCCGGCGCGTCCGTTCGGGTCTCCACTACCTTGCCGTCGAACAGGGTCAGATAGAGGTCCGTCATCGACGTGTTAAAGGCCATGATCCCGCTGTCCGCGTAGATCGTCCTGGATCGATCGACGTTCCTCTCGTCCCAGATCGTGACGTTTTCCAGGCGGCTGGTGGCGTTGTCGATCCGGGCGGCCTGGATGAACAGCTGACGGTCGATGACTTCGTTCACGCGCCGTTCCTGCAGGGCGAACGTAGGCTGCTTTCGCGTGATGCTCACCCGGAGGCTCGCGAGCCGGTGGTTCGCCTCGGGGAGCACGGCGTCGTTGAACCATACCATGCCGACGGCGACCAGCGTGGCCGCCACGACGACGGGGGCGGCGATCCGAGCGAGGCTTACTCCGCTGGCCTTCATGGCCGCGATCTCGTTGTCGGCTGCGAGCCGGTTGAACGCGTACAGGACGGCCACGAGCACGGCCATGGGGACGATCACGGCCAGGATGAACGGGATCGAGTAGAAGAAGACCTCCACGATCACCATGCCGCCCAGGCCTTTCCCGATGAGCTTGCCGAACTGCTTGGCCAGCTGGTCGAGCAGCATGAGCATGGTGAGCGTGCTCACGGCGAACATGAACGGCGCGATGTGCAGTCGCAGGACGTATCGGCTGAGGATCCTCATGGCCTCGAATCAGGAACGCGTACCTTGCCGGAAACTCACTTAGACGTAATGTACCGCCGAACGTCCCGAAGGCTCCATAGCAGGTTGTTCAGCATCCTGCATAGCGCTAGGAGAGGCATGCCGGGCATGCCAGATACGCCCCGTTCCGTCGCGATCGTGCTGCTCAGCGCGATTGGCGACGTCGTCCACGGCATGCCGCTCGCAACCTCGCTCAAGCGGGCGTGGCCGGGGGTGCGGATCACGTGGGTCATTCAGCCGGTCGCGCACGCCCTGGTCGAGCCTCATCCCGACGTCGATGAGTACGTCGTGTTCGATCGCTCGAGGGGACTGCGCGCTTTCCGGGACTTCCGGAAAGCTGTCTCGGGCCGCCGGTTCGACCTGGTCGTGGACCTGCAGGTCTACCTCAAGGCGGGGTTGCTGACGGGCGTGCTCGACTCTCCCAGGAAGCTCGGATTCGACCGCCGCCGGGCCCGCGATCTCAACTGGCTGTTCACGACGGAACGGATTCCTGCAGCAGAGATGCAGCACGTGCAGGATCAGTACTTCGAGTTCCTGGACCACCTGGGCGTACCGACGGTCAAGGAGTGGAACTTCGCCTTCAGCCCGGAGGAAAGGGCTGTCCGGCGCGTCTTCTTCGACGACCTGGATCGTCCGGCCCTGGCCGTGGTCGTCGGAACCACGAGGCCGGGCAAGAACTGGCTTCCGGAGCGGTATGCTCGGGTGCTCGAGGTGGCGGAGAACGACCTGGGGCTTCGTACCGTGATCGTCGGAAGCGAGAATCCGGTCGAGACGGCCGCTGTGCGGGAGGTGGTCGAGATGACGCGGGCGCGTCCGATCGTGGCCTTGCGCAACGATCTGCGCCGCTTGGCGTGGCTGCTGGACGGGTCCGCGCTGTTGCTGAGTCCCGACACGGGGCCCCTCCACATCGCGTCGGCACTCGAGACACCCGTGATCGGCCTGTACGGATACACGGATCCGAAGCGGGTGGGCCCGTACCGCACTTCGCACGCGCTCGTCGTCGATCGCTATTCCAGGCCGGGCGAGACCGTTCCCTCGACAGAGTCTCGCAGCGGTAACATGGAGCGGATCGAGGTGAACGAGGTGCTGGAGAAGCTGGAGCTCGGTGTGCGGGAGTACGTGTGAGGCGCAGCGGGCGTGGCACGCGGTGATCGCACTCCGCGGGGTGGTGCGGGTGACGGGACGTGCCATATTCCAGCGTTCGTGTACCTGACGACTCGAGCCGTCCGCCAGAAGGGAGACCGTACCGATCGCCTGTGAGTAAGGGGAGAATCCTGTGGGTCGACGACGAGGTCGATCGGCTCCGTCCGCACACGCTGCTCCTCATCCGGGAGGGCTACCACGTTGACGCCGTGATGAACGGGGCGGATGCGCTGGAGCTGCTGGAGCAGGCGGACTACGACCTGATCCTGCTCGACGAGCAGATGCCGGGGCTCCGCGGGATGGAAGTGTTGGGCGCGATTCGGGCCGCGGGTCGGGACCTGCCGGTCGTCATGGTCACGAAGAGCGAAGCGGCGGAGACCCTGCACGAAGCTCTCGGGCGCAGGGCGGACGACTACATCGTCAAGCCGACCAGTCCTCGGCAGATCCTCTCGGTCGTGACCCGGCTCCTCGCGGGCGCGGGACTGCGGCAGCAGCAGGCGGCGCGCGAGTTCACGACCCGCTTCGGCGAGCTGCGGGACGCCATGATCTCGGCCGACTCCTGGCAGGACTGGGCCGGGCTGTACAGCGAGCTGGTGGACTGGGACCTGCGCCTGGAGGAAGCTGGCGAGTCGGGCCTGGCGGAGACGATCGACGCGCTGTACGCGGATGTCCGCCGCAGCTACTCGGAGCTCGTCGTGGAGCGCTACTCGGAGTGGCTACACGAGGAAGGTGAGGTCGGCCCGCCGCTGTCCGTGGACATCATGGAGCGGTTCTTCGCGCCGCTCCTGGGCGAGGGCAAATCGGCGCTGCTGCTGGTGATCGACTGTCTGCGGCTGGATCAATGGCGCGCCATCCGCCCGCTTCTTTCGGATCTGTTCGAGGTGGAGGAGGTCCTCTACTCGTCTCTCCTTCCGACGGCCACGCCTTTTTCCCGCAATGCCATCTTCAGCGGGATGTTCCCGGACGAGATCGAGGAATCGCGCCCGGGCTGGTACGACGCGGGATCGGAAGCGGGCTACAACACGTTCGAGGACGAGCTGTTCGCGGCCCACGTGAAAGAGCTCGCCGGCCCCGACGTGCGCACCCATTACGAGAAGGTGTTCTCGGCGGATCAGGGAGAGGCGATGCTGGGTCGTCTCGCGGGGTATCTGTCCGGGTCCTCGGCCACGGCGCTCGTGTTCGGGTTCGTGGATCTTCTGACGCACGGCCGGAGCGAGTCGAGATTGATCTGGGAAGTGGCGCGTGACAATTCGGCCCTGCGGGCGCTGACGGTGTCGTGGTTTGAACGCTCCGCGGCGTTCGGCGCCGTGAAAGAGGCGGCGAGGCGTGGTGTTCCGGTGCTGCTCACGACGGATCACGGGTCGGTACACTGCAACCGGCCGCTCACGATCTACGCGCACCGCGACGCCACACCCAACCTGCGCTACAAGTTCGGTCGCGACATGCGGGTCGATAACCGGTCCGGCGTATTCGCCGTCAACGACCCGGTGCAGCTCCGCCTTCCGCCTCGCGGTTTTCATGCGAGGTACATGATGTGCCGGGATGATTACTTCTTCGTGTATCCCACGAAGTTGCGCGAGTACCAGGGCCGATACCGTGACAGCTTCCTGCACGGCGGCGTGAGCCCGGAGGAGATGGTCCTGCCCGTGGCGCTCCTCACTCCGAGATCCTGAGGACGCCAGCCATGTGGTCTTCGTACGCCCGTCTATTCCGCTACGTGGGGCCGTTCACCGGCCTCCTCCTGGGCTCCATCGTCCTCATGGTCGTGTCGGCGGTGCTCGACGCATTCAGCCTCGTGCTCCTGATCCCGTTCCTGCAGTCGCTGTTCGGGGTGGAGATACTGACGGGAGCGGACACGAGCAGCCTCGAACAGCTGCTCGACGGATGGTTCGGCGTCTGGCTGCGCTCGGGCGACCCCCTGGACGCCCTGCGGAACGTGTGTCTGCTGGTGCTCGCGGCCCTGTTCCTCAAGAACCTCACCCTGTATGGGGCACGCCTCCTGACCGTGTACGTGGAGGAGCACGTGGGGCGCCACATGCGGGACGATGTCTACGGGCACCTGCAGTACCTGCCCCTCTCGTTCTTCGGCCGCATGAAGGTGGGTCAGCTGATCACGCGCGTTCTGAACGACACACGGGAGGCGCGCACGGCCATCACGTTCGCCCTGACCGATGTCCTGCGACAGGTCGTCACGGCCCTCACGTACATTACTTTCCTCCTGCTCCTTTCCTGGCAGCTCACGCTGGTCGCGCTCGTGACGGGTCCGCTGGTCGCGGTGTTCCTCAGCCCGGTCCTCCGGCGCTTGAAGGGCGCCTACGCCAAGGCGTTCCAGCAGAGGGGAGAGCTCCTGTCCATCGCCCAGGAGACCATGAGCGGAATCCGGCTCGTGAAGTCCTTCGGGGCCGAGGAGTACGAGAGCGAGCGTTTCGGCCGCAGGTCGAATCAATACGCCCGTCGAATGGTGCGGGCCAACGCCCTCAGCCAGGCGGCGGGTCCGATCTCGGAGACCCTGTCGTCCGTCATCGCTATCGTGCTGATGTGGATCGGCGCCAACATGGTACTCGGCACGGGCGCGCTCAGCGCGGCAGTGTTCATCTCGTTCATCACGATGGCCGTGCGCCTCATCTCGCCCGTAAAGGCCGTCGCCCAGTTCCCGGTGAAGCTCCAGCTTTCCATTGCGGCTGCCGAAAGGTTCTTCGAGGTGCTGGACGCACCGGCGGAGCCGTCTCATGTCGGTAAATCACCGTCGGTCGTGGAGCCGCCCAGCGACTCGATCCAATTCGAGCACGTCGACTTCGAGTACGAAGAGGGCCGGCCCGTGCTGCGCGACATCCACTTCGAGGCACGACCGGGAGAGGTGGTGGCGCTGGTGGGGCCTTCCGGTGCAGGGAAGAGCACGTTCGTCGATCTCCTCCCGCGGTTCATCGATCCGACCGGCGGCCGGATCACGATGGACGGGCGGGACCTGAGAGACTGGCCCCTCGGCTCGCTGCGGTCGCTGTTCGGAGTGGTGAGCCAGGAGACCGTGATCTTTCACGACACCGTGCGCGCGAACATCAGCTACGGTACGGATCGGCCCGAGGACGAGATCTACGACGCGATCCGAGCGGCGAACGCCGAGGAATTCATACGGGACCTGCCGGACGGTCTCGACACGTTGCTGGGAGACAGGGGCATCCGTCTGTCCGGTGGTCAGCGGCAACGGGTGGGGATCGCCCGCGCCATTCTTCGCGATCCGCCCCTCCTGATCCTGGACGAGGCTACATCATCGCTCGACACGGAATCCGAGCAGCTGATCCAGGCCGCGCTGGAGCGACTGCTCCGCGGCCGCACGGTGTTCGTGCTCGCCCACCGGCTGTCCACCATCAGGGGGGCGGACCGGATTCTGGCCCTGGACGAGGGCCGG
>JAUVTH010000260.1 GCA_030601615.1 Gemmatimonadota bacterium | reverse complement strand
CGTCTGGTCAACACATACATGCAGATGGACTACAAGCCGGGACGCCGCATGGGTCGCGCGATCACGGCGCCGGCCGAGATCACGCTGATCTTCTGATTCCCCGTCACGATCGGGCCTCGTTTCCAGTTTCGCGCGCGAATCACGACGAGCGCACACAGAAACAACCGGATCGCCGGATTGTATTTCCCGAGCACGGCGGGCTTCCATATATTGCCTCGTTCATGTCCAGGCTCAGCGTCTCGTATCGACGAAGGACTGGCGCGTCGAGGCCGCGTCGGCACACGGTGGCCGCGCCTCTGGTCCTGCTCCTGCTCTCGGTCCTCTGGGTCCGGGCTCTCCCCGGACAGGACGTAAGGGCAGCCTCTGAACCGACCGTTTCCGATTCCCTTGCCGCGGCTGATTCAGCAGTAGTCTCCGACACGTCTCGCGTCGGGGCGGACACGTCGCAGTCGAGCGTTCAGGAGGCTCCCGCAGCGCCCCGGGGGCTTAGCCTCGGCATGACTACGCTGCCGTATCCGTGGGGCACCCGCCTGGACCTGGTCCTCAAGAGCTATGGTTCGGAGCTGACGCGCTTCCGGTGGACCAGCGCCCGCGACTGGCTCTCCGCGGAAGACGCGCGCGTGGAGCAAACGCTGGCCGCGCGGGCAGACACCCTCGCCTGGCTCGGGATGTCAGTCCAGAAGCTGCCCGCCGATTTCGAGCCGCGTCGATTCCTCTCGGAAGTCGAGCCCATGCGGGCCGACTCCGTGCTTCGCCAGGTGGTCCAGGAGCAGCGGATCGATATTCTGCCGGACGTCCTGGAGAAGTACACGGACCTCGAAATCGAGGTGGACGGCAGCGGGCAGATGAACTCGCGGTGGCAGAGCTTCGATCCCTGCACGATCAACGTGGGCCAGAAGTGCAACGCGGGCGCCGTGCCGACGGTCACGCCCGAATTTCAGCTGCGCGCGCTGGCCAGGGGCACGATCTCGGAACGGTTCCACGTCAACGTGGATTTCGACCAGACTCGCGAGTTCAACGCGACGAACGACCTGAACGTCTATTACGAGGGCAAGCCGGGCGAAATTCTCGAGTTCGCCGAGGTTGGCCAGGTCACGTTGCCGCTGCCCAGATCCCAGTATATATCGCGGGGGATTCCCGCCGGGAACTTCGGCTTCCGGGCGGACGCCAGGCTCGGGCCGATGACTTTTCGGGGCGTGCTGGCCGAGCAGCAGGGCAACGTGCTCGACAGGAACATCACGCTCGACGTGGGAGGACCCGGCGGCGAAAGCTCCATCGTGCAGGACTTCGAGACGGCGCTTGACGATACCGGGTACCAGAGTGGCCAGTTCTTCTTCCTCGTCGATCCCAGGCAGATCCAGGGCTTCCCTTTCATCGATGTCCTCGCCCTGGAGGGACAGGAGGTGCCGGCCAGCCTCAGACCTGCCTCCCCGGTGAAGCTCTACCGTCACGAAGTGGTGACCGGAAGCCAGCAGCAGAACGTCCAGGAGGGCATCATCCAGGCCCGGGGTCTGGCCGCCCGGTCTCCCCTGGAGGACGACCCGACCGTTCCGGACAGTGTTCAGTTCCTCGGGTTCTACCGGCCGATGGTGGAGGGTGAGGACTACATCGTCCACCGTAGTGGTCTGTGGGCCGTGATTCGATCGCGCATCCAGCGGGACGAAGCCCTGGCGGGCACCTACATCGCTGCGAACGGGGACACGATCGGCGATTACGATGCAGAAGAGATATTCCGCGACCTCACGAACACGGGCACGGGCGAGCTTCCGGTACTCGAGCTGTTCAAGGATGCCGAGACACATCGCCCGGGCGGTGTCACATGGGATCGGGAGATGCACCACATCTACCGCATCTCCAGCTCCGACGATGTCGAGTGGGGGAGCGTCAGCCTCGTGGTCTCTCAGGGACCCCTCGAATCGGGTCCCGTCGTCCGGGTCGCCGAGCAGACGGAATACGCGTTCCTCGAGATCTTCGGGCTCGATGATCAACCGCGGGACGATCACGTGGACGACGGGCGTGTGTGGCGCCCGAGCTCGACCGGTGAGTTTGCCGGCACGTCCGTGCTGAGGGGCGCGTACCTGGTGTTCAAGGCGCTGGAGCCTTTCAAGACTCCGCCGCCGATCCAGTCCGACCGGGTTCCGAGCCTCCAGGGACAGCCGTTTCCGCTCGTGGATTCGGACCGGAACTTCGCGATCTATGACGAGACGCTGGATCAGAACCGGACGACCGCGTTCCTCTACCGGCTCAACTTCGAGTACCGGGCCAGAAGCTCCGAGGCACAGAGCTCGTTCTCCCTCGGCGCCATCGGCATTCGCAGGGGAAGCGTGCAGGTGACGCTGGACGGAAGGGATCTGACGCCGGGAGAGGATTACACGATCGACTACGACATCGGCCAGCTCACCCTTCTCAGGCCGGGCGACTTGTTCGCCGGCGCCCAGGACCCGCAGCTGGCAGTTCGCTTTGAACAGAAGCCCCTGTTCCAGGTCGGCACGAAGAGCATTCTTGGTTTCACGGGGGAGTACCGGCTCGGCGACCACGGGACGATAGACATGGTTGGGATGTTCCAGAAGGAGGGGACAGTCCTCACTCGCCCCGAGATCGGCCTTGAACCCGCCGGCGTGAAGCTTGGCGGCGCTGTGGCCCGATTCGACTTTCCGTCGCGCGCCCTCGACAACTTCGTGAACAGCCTGCCCGGAATCCGTACGGACAGGGAATCGCGCGTACGGTTTGCCGGAGAGCTCGCGGCATCCAGTCCGCAGACCAACCGGTTCGGCACGACGTGGGTGGAGGACTTCGAAGTCGGAGCCGGCATCAGACTCGGACTCTCGACCCGGGCCTGGCGCAACGGATCGGTGCTGAGCCGGGCCGACGTGAGCGGCGGATTCCTGCCCGCGGTACCCGACCTGAGCAATCAGCTGTCGATGGTCTGGCAGTCACAGTGGGAAGAAGCCGGGACGCTGCGGGGCTCGCTGCTCGTCAATCAGATCGATCCGCAGCTCAACGTTCTGAATCCGGGCACCCGGGAGACCGTGCTGTGGCTCACGGCGCAGGATCCTCCTGGAGGCGGAGAGCCCGGCTGGTTCTCGATGACCACCGTGCTGTCGCAGACGGGGATCGACCT